>NZ_DASXJD010000179.1:0-3047 GCF_036497585.1 Actinomycetospora sp.
GGGTGACCACGCGTGCCTTCACGCCGTCCGAGCGGGCCGCGGCGCGGCGTACCGGCGGCCGGTACGCGGCACCGGACCCACGGCGTCCACCTCGTGCGGTCGTGCTCCGCCTGGTGCACCCGGTCCCGGGGGCCCGCCCACGAGGGGAGCCGGTGCTTCTCCTCTGCACCGACCCTGGCCCCGCGGCAGGCCCGGGAAGGAGAGTGCCGCCCGTGGCGCGCCGGGCGACAGGGCCGAAGGTCCCGACGTGGTCGGGACACCTCAGCGCTCGGCGGACTGTCCCTTCACCTGGTTCGCGAGCACGGCGGCCTGCACGCGGCGCTGCATCCCGAGCTTGGCGAGCAGCGCCGAGACGTAGTTCTTCACCGTCTTCTCCGCCAGGAACATCTTGGCGCCGATCTCGCGGTTGGTCAGGCCCTCCCCGATGTAGGACAGCACCTCGCGCTCCTTCTCGGTGAGCTCGGCCAGCGGGTCCACCGCCTCGGTGCGCTCGCGCAGCCGACTCATCAGCGCCGTCGCGGCGCGGCCGTCGAGCAGGGACCGGCCGGCCCCGACCTCGCGGACCGCGTTGACGATGTCGTTGCCGCGGACGTCCTTGATGACGAAGCCGCTGGCCCCGGCCAGCACGGCGTCGAACATCGCCTGCTCGTCGGTGTAGGACGTCAGCATCAGGCACCGCAGGTCGGGCATGCGCGAGCGCAGGTCCCGGCAGAGCTCGACGCCGCTCCCGTCGGGCAGGCGCACGTCCAGCACCGCCACCTCGGGGTTGAGCGCCGGGATGCGGGCCAGGGCCTCGGCCACGCTGCCGGCGTCCCCGACGACCTCGAGGTCCTCGTGCGCGCCCAGCAGGTCGGCCACCCCCCGCCGCACCACCTCGTGGTCGTCGACCAGGAACACCGTCGTCATCGTTCGCTCTCTTCCGTGGGTTCGCCGGCCGACGTCACTGGTCGACCGGGTCGGGCTTCGTGGGGTCCAGCGGCACCCACCACGTCAGTCGGGTCCCCGACCCCACCGGTCGGCGGGCGACCCGGGCGTCGCCGCCCGCCGCGCGGGCGCGGGCGGCGAGGTTGGCCAGCCCGCTGCGCGCAACCGTCTCGGGGATGCCGATCCCGTCGTCGACGATCTCCACCGCGAGCGTGGAGTCCGCGGAGACGGTGACGGTGACGTGGGACGGCTCGGCGTGCCGGACGGCGTTGCTGACGCCCTCGCGCACCACCGCCTCGACCGCGACCGCGAGGTCCTCGGGGACGTCCTCGACGTCCCCGGAGACGCGCACCACCGGGTCGATGTCGGTGTCGGCGGCCATCTCGGTCGCGGCGGCCTGGATCCGCGAGGTCAGCTCCGAGCCGCCCCGCGCGGTGTGCAGGTCGAAGATCGAGGTGCGGATGTCGCGGATGATCCCGTCGATCTGGTCCACCGCGTCGTCCACGCGGCGTGCGGCGTCCGACGCGGGCAGCCGGGCGTGCGCGGCCTGCAGGCCCAGCCCGAGGGCGAACAGCCGCTGCAGCACGTGGTCGTGCAGGTCGGCCGCGATGCGCTCGCGGTCGGTGACGACGTCGAGCTGGCGGCGCGCCCGCTGCGACTCGGCGTGGCGCAGCACCAGTGCGGCCTGGTCGGCGAACGAGGCCAGGATCGACAGGCCGTCGTCGCCGACGTTCTCGGTCCACCCCTCCACCCCGACGACGACGAGCACCCCGCTCATCTCCTCGCCGCCGCGCATCGGCACGGCGAGACCCCGCCCCTCCGCCGGCGCGCCCGGCCGGAGCACGAGCCGCTCGGTGACCTGCGGCGTGCCGGTGCGGGCGACGGCGTCGAGCACGGTGCCGCGCACCACCAGCCGGGTGCCCAGCGGGATCCGGTCCTCGACGCCGACCGCGACGGTCACCCGCACCGGCTGCTCGTCGCCGTCCGCGCCGGTGCGCGGCGCGGTGGTGATGAGGGCCCCGGAGGCACCGATGAGCTCCGCCGCGCGCTGCGCGACCAGCGCCAGCGCCTCCCCCGGGTCGGCGCCGGCGAGCAGCGTCGTCGTGATCTCCCCGGAGGCCTCGAGCCAGCGCTGCCGCAACCGGGTCTCGGCCACCAGCTGCCCCGTGCGGGCGTGCAGCCGGGCGTTCTCGACCGCGATGCCGGCCGCCGAGGCGAGCGTGGTCGTCACGTCCTCGTCCTCGACGGTGAAGGACCCGCCGTGCTTGTCGGTCAGGTAGAGGTTGCCGACCACCCGGTCGCGGACCCGCACCGGGACCCCGAGGAACGACCCCATCGGCGGGTGGTTGGGCGGGAGCCCGACCGACGCCGGGTGCTCGGTGAGGTCGTCGAGGCGCAGCGGGGACGGGTGGCGGATGAGCTCGCCCAGCAGCCCCCGGCCGGTCGGCAGCGGCCCGATCCGTCCCCGCTCCTGCTCGTCGAGACCGACGGTGACGAACCGGGCCAGGGCCGTGCCGTCCTCGGTGAGCAGACCGAGGGCGCCGTAGCGGGCGTCGACGAGGTCGACCGCCTCGCGGACGATGCGCTCCAGGGTCTCCTCGAGGTCGAGGCCGTCCGCGACGGCGATCACGGACCGCAACAGCCGATCAGCCCGCAGCGCCGGCGCCCCCGCGTCGGCGCCCCGCCGCTCGCGTGTCGTCTGCCGGATGGTCGCCCCCAGTCTTGCTCCCTGCGCGGATGCGCTATCCGCGCTCCCTATCGTCGGTCAACGGAGGGGGCGGACGCCAGGGCCGAAGGTCCCTCGTGATCGTCGCGCCGGATCGCCCGCGGCCGACGCGGTGACCGAGGTCCCCGGCACGGGGGTCCGCCGTCCCTCCCGCGGAGCCGTGCCCGTCGGGCAGCGTCGTCATCCGGCACCGTGGCACGGCGCCACCGGACCCGCGAGGAGGACGTCATGCCGGCCGAGGTCCTCCCGAACGCGTCCGTGCCGGTCGGGCAGGTCTCCGCGCGGGCGCTCGCCACCGTGGCGGCCGACGCCTCCGTGCGCGAGGTCGCCGAGGAGCTGGTGATCGAGGAGCTGGTCCGCGAGGACGACGAGATCGCCGGGATCGTGTCGATGCGCG
>NZ_DASXJD010000180.1:0-23556 GCF_036497585.1 Actinomycetospora sp.
CCGACACACAACGTGCCGGACGACGAGACGTCACCACTCGACCTCTCAACGCTCTAGGAGCCTGTAACGTCGGTAAGCGTGTCGACGCCAGCTGAGCGGTACATCGCAGCACGGGAGCGTCGAGTCTCACCGGCGCTGCAAAGTTTCGAGCAGCTCTACGAGTTTCCGCTCGACGACTTCCAGCTGCGAGCCTGCAAGTCCCTACAAGAGGGTCATGGCGTGCTGGTAGCCGCTCCCACCGGCTCCGGCAAGACGCTCGTCGGTGAGTTCGCCGTCCACCTCGCGCTCGCCGAGGGCCGCAAGTGCTTCTACACAACGCCGATCAAGGCGCTGTCGAACCAGAAGTACGCCGACCTCGTCGCCCGCCACGGCGCGGAGGCGGTCGGTCTGCTGACCGGGGACACCGCCGTCAACGGCTCGGCGCCGGTCGTCGTCATGACGACCGAGGTGCTGCGCAACATGCTCTACGCGGAGGCCCCGGCGCTCGACGGCCTCGCCTACGTCGTCATGGACGAGGTCCACTACCTCGCCGACCGGTTCCGCGGCGCGGTGTGGGAGGAGGTCATCCTCCACCTGCCCGACCACGTGCAGCTCGCCTCGCTGTCGGCCACGGTGAGCAACGCCGAGGAGTTCGGGGACTGGCTGGTCGAGGTCCGGGGCGACACCACGGTCGTCGTCGACGAGACCCGGCCGGTGCCGCTGTGGCAGCACATGGTCGTCGGGTCGCGGATGTTCGACCTGTTCGCCGAGGAGTCCCGGCCCGGGCACGGCGAGCACACGGTGAAGGTCGACCCGACCCTGGCCAAGGCGGTCGCCGAGGTCGACCGCGACAACGGGCACCGCCGGGGACGCTCGGGGCCGCCGCCGCGCGGGGGTCGTGGCAGCCAGGGGCGGAATGACAGTCGTCGTGACGACCGCGGGCGGGGCTCCGGGGGACCGGGCCGCGGGAACGGCCGGTTCGGGCCGTCCTACCGGCCGCCGTCGCGGGTCGACGTCATCGAGCGGCTCGACGCCGCGGGGCTGCTGCCGGCGATCACGTTCATCTTCAGCCGCGCCGGGTGCGACGCCGCGGTCACCCAGTGCGTGCGCTCCGGGCTGCGGCTCACCGACGGCGCCGAGGTCGAGGAGATCCGGGCGGTCGTGGACCGGCACTGCGCGGCGCTCCCGGACTCCGACCTGGACGTCCTGGGCTACTGGGAGTGGCGCGAGGGTCTCGAGCGCGGGGTGGCGGCCCATCACGCCGGCCTGCTTCCGGCGTTCAAGGAGACCGTCGAGGAGCTGTTCGTCCGGGGCCTGGTGCGCGCGGTGTTCGCCACCGAGACCCTCGCGCTCGGGATCAACATGCCGGCGCGCACCGTCGTGCTGGAGAAGCTCGTCAAGTACAACGGCGAGTCCCACGTCGAGCTGACCCCGGGGGAGTACACGCAGCTCACCGGTCGGGCAGGGCGGCGGGGGATCGACGTCGAGGGGCACGCGGTGGTGCTCTGGGCCCCGGGGATGGATCCCGCGCAGGTCGCCGGGCTCGCCTCCACCCGCACCTACCCGCTGCGCTCGTCGTTCCGGCCCGGCTACAACATGGCGGTCAACCTGGTCGACCGGCTCGGGGTGGCCGAGGCCCGGGAACTTCTCGAGCAGTCGTTCGCGCAGTTCCAGGCCGACCGGTCGGTGGTGCACCTGGCCAAGCGGGTCGAGCGCAACCGGGAGGCCCTCGAGGGCTACGCGGAGGCGATGGCCGGCGAGGAGGGCACCGAGGAGGCGCTCGCCGGGTTCACCGAGTACATGGACCTGCGCCGCCGGCTCTCGGAGCGGGAGAAGCAGCTGGCCCGGCAGGGCCGGTCGGAGGCCAAGGCCGAGGCGTCGGCGTCGCTGGAGGCGCTGCGCACCGGCGACGTGATCGCGGTGCCGTCGGGCAAGCGGGCCGGGCTCGCCGTCGTGCTCGACCCCGGGGTGGACCGCTCCGGACGCGGCATGGACCCCCGCCCGCTGGTGCTCACCGAGGACCGCTGGGCGGGGCGGCTCTCCACCGCCGACTTCCCGGACCCGGTCCGCGCGTTGGGGACCATGAAGTTGCCCAAGCGGGTCGACCACCGGGTCCCTCGCGTACGGCGCGACCTCGCGAACGCGCTGCGCGAGACCGGGATCGAGGCGCCGACCCGCCAGGGCTCCCGGCGCCGGCGGGGCGCCGAGAACGAGGACGCGGAGCTCGCCTCGCTGCGTCGTGCGCTGCGGGCCCACCCGATGCACGGCCGCGCCGACCGCGACGACCGCGCCCGCTGGGCCGAACGGCACGCGAAGCTGACCCGGGAGAACGAGCAGCTCGAGCAGCGGGTCCTCTCGACGACGCACTCGCTGGCCCGCAACTTCGACCGCATCCGCGGGCTGCTCACCGAGCGGGAGTACCTGGTGGACCGGGCCGAGCGGGGTTCGGCCGACGACGGCGAGGCGCTCACCGCCGACGGCCGCCGGCTCTCCCGGCTGTGGGGCGAGTCCGACCTGCTCGTCGCGGAGTGCCTGCGCCACCGGGTGTGGGTCGGGCTCGGCCCGGCCGAGCTCGCCGCAGTGGCGTCGTCGCTGGTCTACGACTCGCGCCGCGACGACGGCGGCATCCCGCGGGTCCCCGACGCCGCGCAGGCCGCGGTGGACGCGACGGTGCAGCTCTGGCAGGACCTGGTGGCCGACGAGCGCCGTCACCACCTCGACCGCACCCGCGAGCCCGACCTCGGGTTCGCCTGGCCGGTGCACCGGTGGGCGAAGGGCGAGGCGCTCTCCGCGGTGCTCTCGACAGCCCGGTCGCACGGCAACGAGCTCTCGGCCGGCGACTTCGTCCGCTGGTGTCGCCAGGTGCTCGACCTGCTCGACCAGATCCGCGCGGTGTGCGGCGGCGAGGACCCGCTGGGACGGGCCGCGTCCGACGCCGGGCGCGCGATCCGGCGTGGGGTCGTGGCGGTGGGGGAGAGCTGAGCCGCGGGGTCGGCCGGGCAGGGTTCTGAGCGAAGGGCACCTTCGGTCGACTAGATCGACCAGGGGCGCCCCTCGCCGGAACCGCGGGCACGGCCGGGGTTCTGAGCGAAGGTGCCCTTCGGTCGACTAGATCGACCAGAGGTGCCCCTCGGTCGATCGACCACGGGCTCCGCCGACGGGGCCGGGCGCCAGGTCCGTGAGAGCCTGGCGCGGTGACGAGCCCGAGCGGCCCCGGGGAAGCCGGCGGCGACCAGCCGCTCGGCACGGGTGCCCGGGAGCTGTCCGAGTCCGGGGCCGCCGAGCACACTCCGACCCCGGAGGCCGAACCCGCACCCGAGCCTGCACCGCACCACCCGGCGACCGGCGTCCGGTGGGTGGACACCGAGGGCGCGCAGGCCGGCGCCCATCCGGAGGGCCGCACCCCCGGATCGGCCACCCTGCCCGACGACGACGCCACCCCGGCGTCGGGCACGCCCGCACCGGGCCCCGGCGACGTCGTCCCCGATCGCGCCACGGGCGGTGCCCCGGCCGTCGGCGCGCCCTGGCCGCACCCCGCGTACCAGCAGGGCGCGCCCCCGACCTGGCCGCAGGCCACGCCCGCCTGGGCCCCGCCGGCCCCGAACACGCCCCCGCGCGACCCGGCCCGCCGTCGCCGGATCCGCCGGATCGTGCTGCTGGTCGTGCTCGGGCTCGTCGTGATCGCGGCCATCGTCGTGGCGCTGCTCGCGTTCCTCGTCGGGCCCCGGTTCGCCCGCTACGACGTCCTGGACCACGCGGCCGTGGAGCGGGGCGTGACCGACGTCGTCACCCGAGACTGGCACCGGCAGATCACCGACGTGGTGTGCCCGGACGGCGAGCGAGTCCGGCCCGGCGTCTCCTTCTCCTGCACCGCGACCGTCGACGGGCGCCCGCAACAGGTCCCGGTCGACGTCGTCGACGAGAACGGCGGCTACGAGGTCGGCCAGCCGCGCTAGCGTGCGGCATGGCGACCTGGGAGGACGTGCGCCGGCACGCGACGGTGTTGCCGGGCGTTCAGGAGACGCCGAGCTACGGCGGGACGGCGTCGTGGAAGGTGAAGGGCAAGGGCTTCGTCTGGGAGCGGCCGCTGCGCCCGCGCGACCTCACCGACCTCGGCTGGTCCGAACAGCCCGGCCCGGTGCTCGGGGCACGGGTGCCCGACCTCGGCGCCAAGGAGGCGCTCCTGGCCGGGGACGGCGACGTCTACTTCACGACGCCGCACTTCGACGGCCACGCCAGTGTCCTCGTGCACCTCGAGCGGATCGCCGACGACGAGCTGGCCGAGCTCGTCACCGAGGCCTGGTTCGCCCGGGCGCCCGCCACGCTGGCGCGCACGGTGCCCCGGCCCGGCTAGGCCCGGCCGGCCGCCGGGACGAAGGACGTCACGGAGGCCGGCGCCGCGTCGAGTCCCGCACGCAGCGGTCGGCTGCCGTGCATCGTCTGCCCGAGGACGTTGCCGCCCGCCAAGGCGGTGATCGGTGCGAGGGCGGGCTCCTCGGGATCGGCTTCCGGCATTTCGTCGCCGAGGAGGCACCCGAGTGGCTCCTCGGGACCCTCGCCGAGTTCCTCGACCGGTGAGGATCAGTCGCGACCGGCGAGGGCAGCGCTGAGCCGGTCCACCGAGCCGGTGAGGCTCCAGCGCTGCGCGAGCTCGGCCAGCCGGTCGGCGTCGACGGGCTCGTGGGGCAGCGACCGCGTCGTCCCGGTCCAGTCGATGGGGGCGTCCGCGGCGACGCGGACCACCCCGGGCGCCACCGTGAGGTACGGGGCGGCCTTCACCAGCTTGGTGCGCACCGCCGCGGACAGCCGCGGGTCGCCGCCCTCCACGACGGCGCCGACGAGGTCGGCCCACGAGTCGAACTTCGAGATCACCTGCGCGGCGGTCTTCTCCCCGACGCCGGGCACGCCGGGCAGCCCGTCCGAGGGGTCGCCGCGCAGCATCGCCATCCCCGCGTAGCCGTCGCCGGCACGGGACACGGGCACGCCGTAGCGGGAGGCGACCTCCTCGGGCCCGTAGACCTCGTACTTCGCGACGCCGCGCGCGATGTAGACGATCCGCGTCGGCGTCGGCTCGTCGCGCACCAGCTGGAGCAGGTCGCGGTCCCCGGACACCACCTCGACCGGTGCGGTGGCCTCGGTGGCGCAGAGGGTCCCGATGACGTCGTCCGCCTCGTAGCCCTCCGCGCCCGCGGTCGGGATCCCGGCCGCGGCGAGGACGTCGAGGATGATCGGGACCTGCACCCCGAGCTCGGGCGGGGCGGCCTCGGCGTCGGGACCGCCGCCGACGGTGGGGTCCGACGGGTCGACGCCGGTGGAGGTGTCGACGCGGTGGGCCTTGTAGGACGGGATCGCGCGGACCCGGAACGCCGGGCGCCAGTCGCGGTCGAGGCAGGCGACGACGGCGCCGGGCTGCCGGGCCCGCACGAGGCGCGCCACCATGTCGCAGAACCCGCGCACGGCGTTGACGGGTGTCCCGTCCTCGGCGGTGAGCGAGGACGGGACGCCGTAGAACGCGCGGAACCACAGACTCGCGGAGTCCAGCAGCATCACCGGGCCGTCACTCATGGTCCGCAAGCCTGCCAGGCTCCTCCGACAGCGTGCCCGCGGTATCGCTGGTGTCCTCCGCCGCGGCCGTGACCCAGCGGGCGTAGCGGGTGCCCGCGACCAGCAGCACCAGGCCCGCGCCGAGGAACACCGCGACCCGCGCCAGCCCGTCGAGCGCGACGAGGTCGAACAGGATCAGCTTCGCCACCGCCGCGACGACGAGCACCCCGCCGAGCACCCGGGGCAGGCTCGCCGCCTGATGGCGCGGGCCCCGCACGAGCATCACCAGGGCCAACGCGGTCCACGAGATCGTCACGAGCACGTGCCCGACGAGGAAGCCGGTGCGGGTCGGCGAGATCGCCAGGGCCACCGTGACGACGAGTCCCGCGGCGCCGTAGAGCCCCAGCAGCCCCAGCAGCCCCAGCAGCCCCAGCAGCGCGGTCGCCACGGCCGAGCGGTTGCGGGTGCCGAGGTGTCCGAGCCGCCCGAGAGCCGCGAGCAGCGACCCCGCCGTACTCACCACCAGGATGCCGACCACCGCCATCCCCAGCAGCGCCGCCCGCGTGTCCTGCACCCCGTCGACGACGACGTCCACCGGCAGGTCCCGACCGAGCGCCATCGCCGCGCCGATCACGGCGAACACGCCGGCGGCGACGAGCACCCCGGTCCGGCGGGTGCCGCGCGCGACGACGGCGAGCACCGTCGCGACGGCGAGGAACACCCCGCCCTGCGCGACGCCGGTGAGGGCCAGCGGGATCGCCTGGATCCCGACGACGGCGGCGGCGGCGGCCCCCGTCGTCGCCAGCGCCGGCGCGGCGGGCACCGGCCGGACGCCGCGCTCGAACACCGCGGCGACCCCGAGCAGGACGAGCACCGCGACGACGTCGACGATCGCCCCCGCCGGCCGCGGGAGGGACCCGGCGAGGACGAGCAGGGGCAGCGTCGCGAGGGCGAGCACCAGGCCGGCGGCGACGACCGGGCCCGACGCCCGAACACCTTCGGCCATTGCCGGTCGTCCGGCGGTCATGACGAGAGCGGCGGCCGCGGCCACGAGCACGAGCGCCCCGACGGCGGCGGTGAGCTGCCACGCGGGCACCCCGGAGCCGCCGGAGGCCGCGACGACCGCCGCCGTGGCGACGAGCCCGGCGAGCGTCGCGGCACCGACCGCCATGGCGACCAGCGAGGACCAGCCCCGCCTCGCCGCGACCGGGAGCGTCACGACGACGAGGACGTCGAACAGCGCCACGAGCAGGGCGCCGGCCGACGCCACGACGAACGGGAGGAGCAGGCTTGCCCCGACGACGACGCCGAGTGCCAGCCCGTGACGGCGCCAGCGGTCGGCGAGCACGAGCCCGCCGCCGGCGACGAGCAGCGCCAGCACGAGCGCCACCGGGACCGGCAGCAGGTCGTAGAGCGAGGTGGCCGCCGCGACCGTGAGGGAGAGCGCGTGATTCCGGTGGCGGCGAGCGAGACCGGGCCGGGATCGGCGGTCGGCACCGCGCCGTCCGGGGTCGCCGCCGACCGCCGGGCCTGCAGCCGGACACCCGCGCCGACCAGGGCGAGCCCGACGACCCCCCCGAGCGCCACGCGTGCCTCCGCGCCGAACCATCCGCGGGACGCGGCGAGCACCAGCAGCAGGACGACGCCGAGGAGCGTCACCCCGGCACCGGTGATCGCCAGCAGCCGGGCGCCGGTGAGCCGGGAGAGCAGCAGCCGCGCGCCGGAGTCCCTGGGCGGCGCCGGCGGCGGGGGAGCGGGCCGCGGCGGCGGTGCGGCGGCGCGGGGCGGCCACGGCGAGGACGCCGGTGCGGGACGTGCCCAGGGCGACCACCGTCCGAGGCCGGCGGGCGGTGGAGCAGGGGGAGCGGGGGCACGTTCTGCGGTCCTCGTCGTCGGGCCCGGAGGGGTGTCCCGCAGGGCCCCGAGGTCCTCCCGGACCCGGGTCAGGCGCACGCCGAGGTCGGCGAGCTCGCCGTCGAGACGCTCGAGGAGGACGTTCCGGTCACCGGGGCTGTTCACGGACGTCAGCCTGTCGGGTCGCGGCGCGGCCGGGGAGGGGAGCTCTACCTAAGACGCGCTCCGCGCCCGTGCGCACTATTCCGCGTCATAGGGCGGATTACTGCTCACGTGGCGGAGCCACCTAGGCTCGTGGCCATGGGGTCCTCGCTCGCCGACCAGGTCTCGTCCCGTCTCGACCGGGCCCGCCGGCTGGCCGCGCGGGCCGGCGTCGACGCCCTCGTCGTGACCCCGGGGCCGGATCTCCAGTACCTCGCCGCGGTCGTCAAGCACTCCCACGAGCGGCTCTCCGCGCTCGTGCTGCCCACCGACGACGAGGCCGCATTCATCGTGCCCCGCCTGGAGCGGCCCGGGCTCGACGGCACCGGCGTCGACCTGGCCGGTATCAACGTCCTGGACTGGGTCGACGGCGAGGACCCGCACGGCCTCGTCGCGGCGTGCCTGGACGGCGCCAAGCGGGTCGCGCTCGCCGCCGACATGCCCGCCCTGCACGTGCTCAGGCTGCGCGACGCGCTCCCGCTGGCCACCCAGGAGCTCGCCACCGGGGTGCTGCGCGAGATGCGGATGCGCAAGGACCCGGCCGAGGTCGAGTACCTGCGCCGCGCCGGCGCGGCCATCGACGCCGTCCACGCCCAGGTCCCCGGCTGGCTGCGTCCCGGGCGCACCGAGGCCGAGGTCGGCGCGGACATCACCGCGGCCATCGTCGCGGCCGGGCACACCGAGGCGGCGTTCGTCATCGTCGGGTCGGGCCCGAACGGCGCGAGCCCCCACCACGAGGTCTCCGACCGCGTGATCGAGGCGGGCGACGTCGTCGTCGTCGACATCGGCGGGCCGCTGCCGGAGGGCTACAACTCCGACTGCACCCGCACCTACGTCGTCGGCAGCCCCAGCGACGAGGTCACCGACGTGTACGCCGTGCTGCAGCGCGCCCAGGCCGCCGCGGTCGCCTCCGCCCGGCCGGGCGTGACGGCGGAGAGCGTCGACGAGGCGGCCCGCGCGATCATCCGCGACGCCGGCTACGGCGAGTTCTTCGTGCACCGCACCGGGCACGGGATCGGGCTCGAGGTGCACGAGGAGCCCTACATCGTCGCCGGGAACGCGCTGGCCCTCGAGCCCGGCATGGCGTTCTCGATCGAGCCCGGCATCTACTTCCCGGAGCGCTGGGGTGCGCGGATCGAGGACATCGTCGTGGTCACCGACGACGGGTGCGAGTCGGTGAACACCCGCCCGCACGAGCTGCTCTCGTGCTGAGGGCCGGCGTCGCCCTACGGGCCGTCGGGGCGGTCGTCGCCGGGCTCGGGCTCTACGCGACGTTCCCGCCCTGGGGCTGGTGGTGGGCGGCGCCGCTCGCGATCGCGCTGCTGCTCGCCGTCGTCGACGGCCGGCGGGTCCGGGCGGCCTTCGGCTGGGGGGTCCTCGCCGCGCTCGCCTACCAGTACCCGCTGCTGCACTGGACCGGGACCTACGTGGGCGCGGTGTGGTTCGGCGCGCTCGCGGTCGTGGTGCTGGCGGTCGCGGTCCCGGTGACGCTGGTCCCGCTGGTCGCCCGGCTGCCCGCAGCGCCGCTGTGGGTGGCCTGCCTGTGGATGGCGGGGGAGGCCGCGATCGAGCGGGTGCCCTGGGGCGGGTTCCCGTGGGCCAAGCTCGCGTTCGGGCAGGCCGGCGGGGTCTACGCGACGCTGGCCTCGCTCGGCGGTGCACCGCTCGTCAGCTTCGCGGTGGTGCTCTCCGGGGCCGGGCTGTGGTGGCTCGTGTCGGGGCTCCGGCGCCCGCCGCCCGGAGAGCCACGCCGCCGACGTGCCCTCGCTACGGTCGGCGCGATCGTCGCCGTGCTGCTCGGCCCGGTCCTGGGGCTCCTCATCCCGACGCACCCGGCCGTCGAGCCCGGCGACCGGACGATCACCGTGGCCGCCGTCCAGGGCAACGTGCCCCGCGCCGGGCTCGACTTCGCGAGCCAGCGCCGCGCCGTGCTCGACAACCACGTGCGCGAGACACGGGTGCTGGCCGACCAGGTCGCCGCCGGGCGGCGTCCCCGGCCCGACCTGGTCATCTGGCCGGAGAACTCCTCGGACATCGACCCGTTCGCCAACCCCGACGCCCGCACCGAGATCCAGGCGGTCACCGACCAGATCGGCGTCCCAGTGGTCGTCGGCGCCGTGCTGCGCCCGCAGGTCAACGCCGACGACACGGCGATCGTCCAGGGCCCCCGCAACGCCGCGGTCGTCTGGACCCCCCGGGTGGGCCCCACCGACCAGTACGTCAAGCGCCACCTGCTGCCCTTCGGGGAGTACATCCCGCTCCGCGGGTTCGCCTCGCTCTTCTCCGACGACGTCGCCCGCGTGATCGACTTCCAGCCCGGGACCGGCACCCCGACCCTGGACGCCGGACCCGCACGCCTCGGCGTCGCGACCTGCTACGAGGTGGTGTTCGACGACGACGTCCGCGACGCCGTCACCGCGGGCGCCGACCTGCTGACCGTCCCGACCAACAACGCCACCTTCGGCGAGACGGGCATGACCTACCAGCAGCAGGGGATGAGCCGGCTGCGCGCCGTGGAGCACGACCGCGCGGTCGTCATCGCCGCCACGAGCGGGCAGAGCGCGGTGATCGAGCCGGACGGCACGGTCGTGGACCGGACCGGCGCCCTCTTCACGCCCGGGGTCCTGGTCGACCGGGTCCCGCTGCGCACGACGACGACCCTCGCCACCCGGCTCGGGCCCGGGCCCGAGTGGGTGCTCACGGCTCTGGGGGTCGCGGCCGCGGTGGCGGGTGGGGTGCTGGGCGCGCGGGCACGCCGGCGGACGGGAGGACCGGCCCCGACGACCGCCGAGGAGACGGCGGCGGTCACCGGATGAGCGGGGGCACCCCCGCCGCGGACGGTTCCGGCGTGCTCGTCGTCGTGCCCACCTACGACGAACGGGACAACCTGCCGCCGCTGGTCGCCCGGATCCTAGCCAGCCTGCCCGGGGCCCGGCTGCTCGTGGTGGACGACGGCAGCCCCGACGGCACCGGAGAGGTCGCCGAGGAACTCGCCGACCGCGACCCGCGGGTCGCGGTCCTGCACCACCGGCCGAAGCGGGGCCTCGGCGCCGCGTACGTCGACGCGTTCGCCCACGTCGTGAAGACCCACGGCGCCGGGGAGGTCGGGTGGGTGGTGCAGATGGACGCCGACGGTTCGCACGCCCCGGAGGACCTGCCCGCGCTCCTCGCCGGCGCGCGGACCGGGGGCGCCGACCTCGTCCTGGGCTCCCGCTACGTGCCGGGCGGGCGGGTCGTCGACTGGCCTTGGCACCGCAACGCGCTCTCCCGCGCCGCGAACCTGTACTCGCGCCTCGCGCTCCGTCTCCCGATCCGCGACGTCACCGGCGGGTTCCGGCTGTTCCGGCGGGCCGTGCTCGAGGAGATCACCCGGACGCCCGTGTCCTCCCAGGGGTACTGCTTCCAGGTCGACCTGGCCTTCCGCGTGCACCGCGGCGGGTTCGTGGTGCGCGAGGTGCCCATCACCTTCACCGAGCGCACGGCCGGCGCCTCGAAGATGAGCGGGGCCGTGGTCCGGGAGGCCCTCTGGCGGATCACCGCGTGGGCGGTGCGCGACCGGCTGCGGACACGACGAGACCCCGTCACCCTGCGCGGGTGACGGGGTCCCGGGTGTGGCTCACGCGCTCTCGGAGCGGCGCTCCTTGAGCAGGCCCAGACGCTCGTCGAGGAGCTCCTCGAGCTCGGGCACCGAGCGCCGCTCCAGGAGCATGTCCCAGTGCGTGCGCGGCGGCTTGGACTTCTTCTGCTCGGGCTCCGTGCCGTCGATGCGCTTGCCCTCCTCGCCGTGGAGGCGACACTCCCAGGTCACCGGCGCCTCGGCGTCGTCCGAGAACGGCACCTCGAAGTCGTGACCCTTCGGGCAGCGGTAGGCGAAGGAGCGGCGGGGGGCGAGGTCGTGGTCGCGGTCGGTCTCGTAGCTGACGGCTCCGAGGCGACTCCCACGGAGGACGCGGTCGGCCATGGTTGCTGTCCTTTCCTCGACTGCATGCGCGCCGTCTCCGGGCAGCTTCCCGCGACGACGCTCCAGGTCCCAACGCCCGGCGGTGCCGGTTCGTTCCCGTGAGACCTGACGGACACGTGGTCGTGACCCGGCTCACGCTCCGCGGCGCACCGGAGAGTCCCGACCTCCTGGCACTCATCGATGTGTTCAACCAGGTGTTACCCGTGGTCCGGACACATCACACCGCAGGGGGAGCGTCCTCCCACGCCCCGCGCACCGCGAGGACGTCGCGGAGCAGGTCCGGACGGTCGGTCATCAGGCCGTCGACGCCGAGGTCGAGCAACCGGTGCATCTCCGAGGCCCGGTCGATGGTCCAGACGTGCACCTCCAGCCCCGCCTCGTGGGCGGCACGCAGGCTGGTGGCGTCGACGACGGGCAGGCCGCCGAAGCGCACGGGCAGCTGGGCGAGGTCTCCGGCCACCGGGACCCGGCGCGAGAGCGTCGCCGGCAGGACCGACCGCGTCCGCAGCGAGAGCGCCGCCCTGGCGGACACCCCCGTGACGACGCGGTCCCCGAACCGCCGGCGCACCGCCCGGAGCCGCCCCTCGTCGGTGCTGGCCACGGCCACCCGCTCGGCGACGTCGTCGCGCTCGAGGAGCTCGAGCATCGGCCGCAACGTCCCGGGCGACTTGAGGTCGACGTTGAACCGCATGTCCGGCAGGGCCTCGAGGGCCTCCTCCAGACGGGGCAGCTTCTCCCGGCCCCGCACACGGACCGGGTCGAGCTCGGGCCAGTCCATCGCGCGCAGCACCCCGGGGTGGCCCGCGACCCGGCGCAGCGTGGCGTCGTGGTGGACCACGAGCACCCCGTCCCGGGTGGCGTGCACGTCGGTCTCGACGTAGGCGTAGCCCTCCTCGCGCGCCCGGCGGAAGGCCGCGAGGGTGTTCTCCAGGCCCGCGAGGTCGCCCACGTGCCAGCCCCGGTGGGCGAAGGCTCGCGGTCGGGGGGCGGCCAGGTACGGATGGGAGCGCGCCACCGGGATCACGAGCCGCAGTGTGCCCGACGGCGGCGTGGTGCGGGTGGCCGCGCAACGGCCGTCACGCGACGTCGGACTCCCCGGCGCAGCGAGCGCGGGTACCCCACGCGGACCACGCGTCCCCCGGACGCCGCGACACGCTCACGACACGTCGTAGTCACGACTACGCCACGGTGATCAGGTGTCACCCGCCGGCCACCTTGGGGGGATACGTACACATGGAGTAGTGTCCGAACCGTCACGAGGCCGAAACGGACACGGGGGACGGATGGCGCGGTCGCGGCACGGGCGCTCGGGGGGTGGGTCCTCGCCGGCCGACTCCGGGCTGCCCTCGTGGGCCCAGCGCCACCTCGACGAGGCCGGTGAGCCGGACGTCGACACCGCCGCCCTCGCCGCCCGGACGCATCACCGGCGCGCCGCCGCCCAGCCGAGCCGCATGCGCGGCTGGGGCGTCGCGATCGTCTCGGTCGCCGCGGCGGTGGGAGCCGTCCCGCTCGCGATCTCCTCGGTGGCCAACGACCACTCCGACGACCCGTTGCCCCGCGTCGACACCTACACCGCCGGCTCCCCGGGGCCGCTGCAGGGCGGCGCCGGCGCGGGCGGGACCACCCAAGCCCGCCCCGGCCAGGGCGGCACCGCGGGTGGCGACGCGGCCACGGGCGGCGTCCTCGACGCCCCGCCGGCCGCCCCGCAGGCGGTCGCCCCGGGCCGCGTGATCGCCGCACCCCTGCCGGCGGCCGTGGTCCGGGCGACCCCGACCGTCGTCCCGCCCCCGGTCGTGGCACCGGTCGTCCCGCGTACGGCGACCACGCCGACGACCTCGACCGGCCGGTCGGCCACGAAGCCGCCGAAGGCGTCGACCTCCAAGCCCCCGAAGTCGAACCCGAAGCCGGCACCGAAGCCCTCGGGCGGCGGTGGCTCGAACGGCGGGGGCTCCGGCGGCGGGGGAGGTGGGCTCCTCGGGAACGTGGTCGGTGGTGTCACGCGCACGGCCGGCGGGGCCGTGAACGGCCTGCTCGGCTGACGCGGGGCCCATCGAGTGGACCCGGAGGGTTCCTCCCGCAGCCATGGGGGCCCACTCGGCACCGACGAGACGCCCACGTGGTCAGGGGACCGGTGAGCCCTCGCAGAGGGCCGCCGCGTAGAGGTCGCCGTGCTCGGCGATCCGCGCGAGCACGTCCTCGGGGGAGAACACCAGCTCGTCGGGGTCGGTGCACTCCTCGACCTCGTCCCAGGTCAGCGGCGTCGAGACCGTCGGTGCGCCGTGCGCCGTCCGGGCCCGGAGCGAGTAGGGCGCGACCGTCGTCTTCGCCGTGTTGTTCTGGCTCCAGTCGACGAAGACCTTCCCCTGGCGACGGTCCTTGGCCATGACCGCCGTCACGGCCTTCGGGGTCTCCCGCGCGAGCGCCTCGGCCACGCGCTTGGCGTACTCCGAGGTCGCGGACGCGTCCTGGTCGGGGCCGAGCGAGACGGGCGCCGTCATCTGCATGCCCTTGGACCCGCTGGTCTTCACGCCCGCGACGAGCCCGTCGGCGGCGAGCCGGTCCCGGATGCGGCGCGCGACGGCCGCGCACTCGAGCAGGCCCGTGCCGGGGCCGGGATCGAGGTCGAACACCAGCTCGTCGGGCGGGAGCGGGTGGTCCTCGGCGTCGACGCGCCACTGCGGCACGTGGAGCTCGAGCACGGCGAGGTTGGCGAGGTAGACCAGCGCCGCGAGCTCCTCCACGACGAGGAAGGACGCGCTGGAGCTCCCGCGCGAGGACCCAGGGGTGGGGACGACGACGGACCGCAACCACGACGGGGCGTTGCGGCCGGCGTTCTTCTCGTAGAAGGACTCGCCGTCGATGCCGTCGGGAAAGCGCCGCAGCGTGACCGGGCGGCCCTCGAGGTGGGGGAGCAGGGTGTCGGCGACGCGGGCGTAGTAGTCGATCACCGCGTTCTTCGGCGTACCCGGGTAGAGCTCCTTGTCCAGGTTGGACAGCTTCAGCGTGCGGCCGCCGACCGCGACCCGGGGGGACTGGACGTTCCCGGCGGAGCGTTCCCCCGACGTGGTCCCGTCGTCGGTGCGCCGGGTGACCAGCCAGTCGTCCGAACCAGTCCGGGCGTGGTCGTCGTTGCGGGCGGGCCGGAAGAAGACGAAGCGCCCGTCGACCTGCTCTCCGTGCAGGGTGACGGCGACCTCGTCGTCGCTCCACTTCTCGGTCTCGTAGGTCCCGGAGTCCCACACGGTCATCCTGCCGCCGCCGTACTCGCCCTTCGGGATCTCGCCGTGGAAGTCGAGGTACTCGAGCGGGTGGTCCTCGGTGTGCACGGCCAGGCGCGGGGTGCCGGCCTTCTCGGGCAGCCCCTTCGGGACCGCCCAGCACACGAGGACGCCGCCGCGCTCGAGGCGCACGTCGTAGTGCAGCCGCCGGGCGTGGTGCTCCTGGACGACGAACCGCCCGCCGGCGTCGGTGTCCCGGGCCCCGACGTCACCGAAGGGCTCGGGCGTCCGCCCCGGGTCCCGTTTCGCCCGATACGTCCCGAGCTCGCCCATCGCGCGCCCTCCTCCCGAGGCCCCGGTGTGCCCTCGCGGTGAAGGATCCCACTGCGCGAGCCCGTGCCACCCGCCCGGATGCGGGCATACGCTGCCGTCCCGGACAGCCGATCGGCGCCGGGCCCGCACACCCGGATGCCGCGCGAACGAGGGTGGCGATGTGACGGTGGCTCCCAGGACGGGCGCTCGCAGTGCCGCCCACGAACAGGCCGTGGCGGCCGCGCGGTCGCGGCTGGCGGAGCTCCCGGCGGACGCCCCGGTCCGCCTGAAGAAGCGGACGTCGAACCTCTTCCGGTTCCGCGAGGGCCACGGCGGGCTGGAGGTCGACGGCCTCGACCGCGTGCTGCACGTCGACCCGGAGACCCGCACCGCCGACGTCGGGGGCATGACCACCTACGAGGACCTCGTCGCGGCCACGCTGCCGCACGGGCTCATGCCGTTGGTGGTCCCACAGCTCAAGACGATCACCCTGGGCGGGGCCGTCGTGGGGTTGGGCATCGAGTCCACGTCCTTCCGCGACGGGCTGCCGCACGAGTCGGTGCTCTCGGCGGACGTCCTCACCGGGGCCGGGCAGATCGTCACGGCCGCTCCCGACAACGACGCGGCCGACCTCTGGGCCGCGCTCGCCAACTCCTACGGCACCCTGGGCTACGCGGTGGCCCTGCGCATCGAGCTCGCCCCGGTCCTGCCGTTCGTCCGGCTCCGCCACGTCCGGTTCGACGACGCCGCGTCGCTGGCGAAGGCCGTCGAGGTCGTCACCGCCGAGCACGCCTGGGACGGCGAGGCGGTCGACTTCGTCGACGGCACCGTGTTCGGGCCCGCCGAGACGGCCTCCGGGCGCCCGGAGCAGTACCTCACGCTCGGCAGGATGGTCTCCGAGGCACCGTTCCTCTCGGACTACACCGGCCAGGACGTCTACTACCGCTCGGTCGCGCGGCTGGCCGACGCCGCACCGGACGGCGTCGGCGTGGACCACCTGAGCATCCATGACTACCTGTGGCGCTGGGACACCGACTGGTTCTGGTGCTCGCGGGCGCTCGGGGTGCAGCACCCGGCCGTCCGCCGCCTGTGGCCGGGGCGTTACCGCCGTTCGGACGTCTACCGGCGCCTCGTCGCGCTCGACCGGCGGCTCGGGCTGTCCGAGCGCATCCAGACCCGCGTCACCGGCGCCGAGGGCGTGGAGCCGATCATCCAGGACGTCGAGGTGCCGGTGGAACGGCTGGCGGAGTTCCTCGACTTCTTCCACGCCGAGATCGGCATCTCGCCGGTCTGGGTGTGCCCGTTGCAGCTGCGCGGCGGCCCTGCCACGGAGCGGAGCGGAGCCGGCCCATCGATCGGCACCTGGCCGCTGTACCCGCTCGAGCCCCACCGGACCTACGTCAACGTCGGGTTCTGGTCCGACGCCCTCCTGCGACCCGGGATGGCGCGCGACCACCACAACCGGCTCATCGAGCGGAAGCTCATGGAGCTGGAGGGGCACAAGTCGCTGTACTCGACCTCGAGCTACACCCGCGAGGAGTTCGACGCGCTCTACGGGGGCGAGGCGTACCGCCGCCTCAAGGCGCGATACGACCCGGCGGGACGACTGCCGGATCTCTACACGAAGTGCGTCACCGGCTGACGCCGCCACTTCAGGGAGCAAGGAGGAACCGTGGGAGTCGCCGAGCTGTTCCGGCCGGTGCTGGGGTCGGACGCCCCGATCACCGTCCGCGCCTACGACGGAAGCGTCTCGGAGCCCGCGGCCGGCGACTCCGTCGCCGCCGTCGACATCCGCACCGAGACCGCGCTGGCCTACCTGGCCGGCTCGCCCAACACCCTCGGGCTGGCCCGGGCCTACGTGTCCGGCCACCTCGACGTCGACGGGGATCTCTACACCGCGCTCACCGCCATGAGCGAGCTGACGATATCCGACGTCCCGGCCACGACCCTCGCGTCGACGGCGCTGCGCCTCGCGCCGGTCCGGTTCCGGCACCGCAACCTCGCGCCGCCGCCCCAGGAGCACCGCCAGCACGGCTGGATGCACTCGAAGTCCCGTGACGCCGAGGCGATCTCGCACCACTACGACGTCTCGAACCGCTTCTACGAACTGGTCCTCGGCCCCTCGATGGCCTACACCTGCGCGGCCTACCCGAGCGACACGTCGACCCTCGAGGAGGCGCAGTTCGCCAAGCACGCGCTCGTCGCGGACAAGCTCGCCCTGGAGCCGGGGATGCGGCTGCTCGACGTCGGCTGCGGGTGGGGCCAGATGTCGATGCACGCTGCCGAGCACCACGGCGTCCGGGCACTCGGCGTCACGCTGTCGCGCGACCAGGCGCTGTGGGCCCAGAAGGAGGTCGCGAGGCGTGGTCTGGGCGACCTCGTGGAGATCCGGCACGGCGACTACCGCGACGTCACCGAGGACGGGTTCGACGCCGTCGCCTCGATCGGGCTGACCGAGCACATCGGGCGCTCGCAGCTGAAGTCCTACTTCTCGTTCCTGTACTCGAAGGTGCGCCCGGGCGGCCGGCTGCTCAACCACTGCATCACCCGGCCCGACGCCCACCACCGCGCCCACGCCGACCCGTTCATCGACCGCTACGTCTTCCCCGACGGCGAGCTCCTGCCGATCGGCCACCTCGTCACGCGGATGAACGGCGCCGGCTTCGAGGTCCGCCACGAGGAGAACCTGCGCGAGCACTACTCGAAGACGCTCAAGGCGTGGACGGCCAACCTCGAGGCCAACTGGGACGAGTGCGTCGCCGAGGCCGGCCAGGGCCGCTCCCGGGTGTGGAACCTCTACATGCCCGCGTGTGCCGTCGGGTTCGACCTGAACAACATCCAGTTGCACCAGGTGCTCGGGGTCAAGCTCGACGACCGCGGCCGCTCCGGCTTCCCGCTGCGACCGGCCTACTGAGGCGGACGCTCAGCCGGGCTCGCCGCGGAACCGTCGCGCGGCTCCGGCCATCCGCGCGTCCTCGGCGTCGAGCCGGCGCTGCGCCTCGGTGCGGTCGGCGACCCCGACCGGCCCGGACCGCGGGTCGGTGTCGCCCCCGCGCGACACCGTCTCGACGTGGACGTCGGCCATCTCGAGCAGCCGGTCGAGCACCACGTCGCCGGTCCGGGGGGCCGCCCGCCAGTCCGGTGCCGGCGGCTCCTCCGGGCGGGGGGCGGCCGCGCGGCGCGGGCCCCGGGCACCGCCGCGGCGGCGGGGGGCGGCCTCGTCGGGGGGAGCGGGGGGCGCCCCGCCCCGCTCGGTGATGAGCTGGCGCAGGCGGGTCAGGGCGCGGTGCTGCGCCACCCGCACCGCCCCGGCGGTCGAGCCCACCGCCTCGGCGGTCTCCTCCGCGGAGAGCCCGACGACGATGCGCAGCCGCAGCACCTCCTGCTGCTTCTCGGGCAGCTCGGCCATGAGCGCGGCCATCTCGGTGGAGTCGGCCCGGGCGAGCGCGTGCTGCTCGGGCCCGGCCTGGGCGTCCTCGCCCTCGGGCAGCTCGTCGAACGGGTCCGAGCGGTCCCGGCCGGCCGCGCGGTGGGCGTCGACGACCTTGTGCTGGGCGATGCCGTAGACGAACGCCAGGAACGGACGGCCCTGGTCCTGGTAGCCGGGCAGGGCCCGCAGCACCGCGACGCAGACCTCCTGGGCGACGTCGTCGGGTGAAGCGTTGACCCGCTCGTAGCCGCCCAGCCGGCTGCGGCAGTACCGCACGACCAGGGGGCGCAGGATGCGCAGCAGGGTGTCCATCGCGCCCCGCTCGCCGGCGAGGGCGGACGCGACGAGCCGGTCGAGGTCGCGGGGATCGTTCCCGAGGTGCTCGCTCACCGCGCGTGTCCCGCCGGGGCCCGGGTCGGGGTCGGGGTCGGCGGCGGCGGCGGCGGCCACGACGGCCGACCACTGCCGCATGGCCTCGCCGAGTCGCGTCGGCAGGTCGGCCTCCGAGAGGCCGAGCTCGGGGACGATGTGGGCGTCGGGCACCCCGAGCCAGCGCAGGACTGCGAGGTCGCGAGCGAGCGGGTCGAGGTGGACGAGGGCGCGCAGCGGACGGGCCTCGTCGGCGGCGAGCAGACGCCACGGATCGGGGTGGCGCCACGCGGGCTCGAAGGCGCGCGCGGCGAGCACCGACCGGGCTGCGGGCGGGTGCGCCGGGCGGGCCTGGTGGCTCCGATCCGGGCCGTGGTTGCCGAGGGTCCGGGCGGTCCTGGTCACCTGCAGCGTCAGCTCCACGACCCGGACGTCCTCACCGTAGGTGTCGAACGACGCCCAGCGGTCGTGCATCGAGGCGCGGGTCAGCAGGAAGAGGTCGTGCGGCGGCGCACCGTAGGCGTGTCCCAGGATCGTGACGAGGACCTGGAGGAAGCCGTCGTGGCGGCGGAGGAACTCGACCGCCGGATGGTCCTCCGGGTCGACGTGCTGCGAGGTCATGTGCGACCCCGCCGCGTCGTCCGGGCGCGCCGGGCCGAGCCCGGCACCGCCGCGTCCCGCTCCACTCGTCCGACCACCCGTGCCCCGAACCCCCCCTGACGTGATCACCCGGTCGGGCCCCACGGCCCATCCGTCCCGGTCGTGATCACCCGGCGTCGCGACGGACCCGTTCGGGCACCGGCGCCCGACGCCGTCGCCACCGTCGCGTGATCCCACCGTGACCGAGGCCGCGGTGCTCGGGAAGGCCCCCGTCGACCGGCGGCGCGTCCGGTCGACTCAATGGCACGTCCTGCGGCCACCCGGGTGGCGCCCCGTGGCGCCACCGGTCACCGTGCCGCGACGAACGGTGAGCGGTCCCGCCGGTCGGCGTGATCGTCGCTGCCCGGACAGCCTGCACCACTAGGCTGAACGACGCACACACGCCGCGGGGGAGGGGGAGCCCATGCCGCCGAGCCGGACCGGCACCCGCGCGGCGCTGCTCCTCGGCGTGCTCCTGGGCGCGCTCGTGGTCGCCGGCGTCGTGCTGGCCGTGGTCGACTCCCGGGCCGCGGCCCTCGACGCCGACGGGGCCGCCGCCGTCGCCGCAGTGCGCACCTACCTGACCGAGCACGCGCCGGCCGGGTCTGCGGTCGTCGTGCGGTCGGTCGGCCTCGTCACGCTCGACGGCGACTCGGCCTGGGTGACCGCCGCGGCGCGGCTGAGCGAGGCGAGCGCCCAGCGCGCATGGCGGGTCGACGCGGCGCTGGTCCGCCGGGACGGCCGGTGGCTGGTCGGTGACCTGGCGGAGGTGCCATGACCCGGCTCCTGCGGGGCCGGTGGCTCCTGGTTGCCCTGGGCATCCTGACGATCGCCGCGGCGGTCGTCGTCGGGCAGCTGGCGTACCGGGCGGTCGTCGCGGCGGAGTCCGACGCGGCCGCGCGGGACGGCGCGGCGGCCGCGGCGGCGCTCACCCCGGTGCTGCTCGGATACGACTGGCGCACCGTCGATGCCGACGCCGAGCACATCGACGGCGTCACGACGGGGCCCTTCGCCGTCCAGAACCACGCGATCGTCGCCGGGCTCGTCGTTCCCGCGGCGGTGGACGGGCACGCCGCGTCGTCGGCCACCGTCTCCCGGGTCGGCGTCGTCACCGCGACCCCGGACCACGTCGAGACCGTCGTCCTCTACACCCAGACCACCACCCGCGAGGGCGACCCCGCGCCGCGACGCGACGCCCGCAGCGCGCGGGTGGTGCTCGAGCCGTCGCCCGACGACGGACGCTGGCTCGTCGCCGGGTTCGACGCGCTGTGAGTCCTCACTCGCGGCCGGAGGAGATCCAGTCGTCGGAGGAGAAGGTGAAGTTCCGGCTCCCGACGACGAGGTCGGCCGCGGCGTCGAGGCGGGCCTTCTGGTCGCCGGAGAGGGCCAGCCCGACCCCGCCGGCGTTCTCGACGACGCGCGACGCCGACCGGGTGCCGGGGATCGGCACCGTGGGCACGCCGAAGGCCGCGCCCTGGGCGTAGACCCAGGCGAGGGCGACCTGCGCGGCGGTGGCGCCGAGCTCGTCAGCGACCTCGCGGACGACGTCGACGACCTTCTGGTTGGCGTCGAAGTGCTCGGTGAAGCGCGGCTGGCGGGAGAGCGCCGTCCCTGACACCCGCTCCGCGGTGACGGTGCCGGTGAGGAATCCCCGGCCGAGCGGGCTGTAGGGCACGAACCCGACGCCGAGCTCGACCGCGCGCGGCACGACGTTCGCCTCGACGTCGCGTGACCAGATGCTCCACTCGCTCTGGACGGCGGCGATCGGGTGCACCGCGGCCGCCTCGGCGAGCTCGGGCGCGGTGACCTCGGAGAGCCCGAGGTGGCGCACCTTGCCCTCGGCGACGAGCTCGCCCATCGCCGCGACCGTCTCGGTGATCGGCAGGTCGAGCTGGCGGCGGTGCATGTAGTAGAGGTCGATGGTCTCGACGCCGAGACGGCGCAGCGAGTCCTCGCAGGCCTGGCGCACGTAGTCGCGGTCGCCGCGGGTGCCCGCGCCCTGACCGACCACGCCGGTGATGCCGAACTTGGTGGCGAGCTGGACCTCGTCGCGGCGGTCGACGAGGACGCGGGAGAGCAGCTCCTCGTTGGTGCCCGACGGGCCGTTGGTGCCCTCGCGGGGGGTGCCGTAGACGTCGGCGGTGTCGAGGAAGGTGACGCCCGCGTCGAGTGCCGCGTGCAGGGTCCGGACGGCGTCGTCGGGGTCGGTGGCGCCGTAGACGTCGGAGAGGGCCATCGCGCCGAAGCCGAGGGCGCTGACGTCGAGGCCGTCCCCGAGGGGGACGGTCGGAAGACTGGTCATGGGCTCGACGCTAGGGATTCGAGCGCGCTCGAACGCAAGCGCGCGGGGCGCGGGGTCGTCACACTCGGGGGATGGACACCCTGCACCACTGGGCCGCCGGCGCCGTGCTGAAGTCGACGGGGGACCGGTACGGCGACGTCACCGACCCGGCCACCGGCGCGGTGCGTCGCCAGGTCGCGTTCGCCACCGAGGCCGACGTCGACGCCGTCGTCCAGGCGGCGGCGCGGGCCTACCCGGCCTGGCGGGACACCTCGCTCACCGCCCGCACGCAGATCATGTTCCGGTTCCGGGAGCTGCTCAACGCTCGCGCCGAGGAGCTCGCCGCGATCATCACGGCCGAGCACGGCAAGGTGCTCTCCGACGCCGCGGGCGAGGTGGCGCGGGGCCAGGAGGTCGTGGAGTTCGCCTGCGGGATGCCGCACCTGCTCAAGGGCTCCGCCACCGAGAACGCCTCGAGCGGCGTGGACGTCTCCTCGATGCGCCAGCCCCTCGGCGTCGTCGGGATCATCAGCCCGTTCAACTTCCCGGCGATGGTCCCGATGTGGTTCTTCCCGATCGCGATCGCCGCGGGGAACACCGTGGTGCTCAAGCCGAGCGAGAAGGTGCCCTCGGCCGCGCAGTGGATGGCCGAGCTGTGGACCGAGTCGGGGCTGCCCGACGGGGTGTTCAACGTCCTGCACGGCGACCGCACCGCCGTCGACGAGCTGCTGACCCACCCGGACGTCACGAGCATCAGCTTCGTCGGCTCGACGCCGATCGCGCGCCACGTCTACGAGACCGGCACCGCGCACGGCAAGCGGGTCCAGGCCCTGGGCGGGGCGAAGAACCACATGGTCGTGCTGCCCGACGCCGACCTCGACCTCGCGGCCGACCAGGCCGTCAACGCGGGCTTCGGGTCGGCCGGTGAGCGATGCATGTCGATCTCGGCGCTCGTCGCCGTCGGCGGTGTCGCGGACACGCTCGTCGAGAAGGTCGCCGAGCGGGCCCGGGGGCTGCGCACCGGCGACGGGCGGCGGGGCTGCGACATGGGCCCGCTGGTCACCGAGGCGGCGCGCGAACGGGTGACGGGGTACGTCGACGTGGGGGAGTCGGCCGGGGCGACGGTGGTGGTCGACGGCCGGGGGATCGAGCCCGACGCCGATGGCCAGGAAGGCGGCACGAGTGGGTTCTTCGTCGGACCGACGCTGTTCGACCACGTCACCACCGACATGTCGATCTACACCGACGAGATCTTCGGGCCGGTGCTCTCGGTGCTGCGGGTGGACACCTACGACGAGGCTGTCGCGATGATCAACGCCAACCCGTACGGCAACGGCACCGCGATCTTCACCAACGACGGCGGCGCGGCCCGGCGGTTCCAGCACGAGGTCGAGGTCGGGATGATCGGCGTCAACGTGCCGGTGCCGGTCCCGATGGCGTACTACAGCTTCGGCGGCTGGAAGAACTCGCTGTTCGGCGACACCCACGCCCACGGCACCGAGGGCGTGCACTTCTTCACCCGCGGCAAGGTCGTCACCACCCGGTGGACCGACCCGGCGTCACGCGGCTCGGGTGGCGAACTCGACCTCGGGTTCCCGCGCAACGCGTGAGCGATCCGATAATCGACATTATGTCAGATATACCGTCGTGAGTTGCATCGGATGCGACGACTCAGGACTCCCCGCTCGCCCTCGGGCTGAGCTGCCCGAACGCTCCCGTGAGACCTCGAGGGCCCCGCGGCTGGCTTGCTGCTGGAGTCCGGCGAGAT
>NZ_DASXJD010000181.1:0-14806 GCF_036497585.1 Actinomycetospora sp.
ACTTCGGCGCAGCGGGTGGCGGCGGTCTGTCGATCATGACCGCAGGTCCGTGCGTGAGCCTGGCCCAGACCGAGTGGATCATGACCTCAGCACGCCACCACGCACCTCGGCGGTCCGAGGCGAAGCCTCACTGGAGGTGTCAGGAGAAACGACCTCATCGGTTGACGCGGCCACGCGGCCGTGCCGACTACTCTCCGACGCCGGGACGCTGACCATCGGGAGGTCGTCGATCGATGCGGGTGATTCGGGATGTCCTCGTCGAGGCCGTCTTCGCGGGTGCCCTGACCAGCCTCGTCCTGGGCTACGGCCTCGTCGGTGTGGTCCTGCTCGCGCTCGGCGCGATCATGCTCAGCCTGGCGCTGCGCGGCCACCGGTACATGACGTTCGGCGCGAGCAGGAAGCTCTCGACGATCAACCTCTGACGTCGTCCTCCGGGCGTCGGATCCCGAGGGTGCTGACCGAGCGCAGCAGCCCGCTGCGGGCGACCGTGCTGCAGCCCGAGCGGCACTGGGGGTCCACTCAGCCGAGTCGCTCGAGGAACGTCCCGAGGTACTGGTTCACCGCGTCGGCGTTCCGGGCCGGGAGCCAGTGGCCGGCGCCGGGAATCGTCACGCACTCGAAGGGCCCCGAGACGAACGTCGCGGACCCCGCCATCTGGGCCTCCCCCAGCGCGATGTCGTCCCCGCCGATCAGGCCCAGCACCGGGCACGTCACCGGCGGGAGCTCGAGCGGGTGCTCCTCGACGAAGGTCCGCGGGTCGACGTTGGCGCGGTACCAGGACAGCCCGGCGGTCAGCGCTCCCGGCCGGGACAGGTCGCCGATCTGGTTGCGCACGAGGTCGTCGTCCTCGCTCCCGGGGTGGGCCCAGCGGCGGAGGAACGCCCAGTCGTCGGCGGGCAGCACCTCCTCGGCCACGCCGGGGTGGAGGAACCAGAGCATGTACCAGGACAGCGCCCGCTGCTCGAGGCCCGCAGCCCGGAACGCGTTGGGGTGGCCGACGGAGAGCGCGACGTAGCCGGTCACGGCGTCGCTGCGCATCGCCAGGGCCCAGCCGACCGCGGAGCCGTAGTCGTGGCCGACCACCACGACCTGCTCGACGCCCCGATCGGCCAGCAGCGCCACCATGTCGGCGACCGAGTGCCGCAGCCGGTAGGCCCCGACGTCGTCGGGACGGTCGCTGTCGCCGAACCCGCGCAGGTCCGGTGCGATCACCCGGTACCCGGACGCCGTCAGGAACTCGATCTGGGAGCGCCACAGCGTCGCGCGGTCCGGGAAGCCGTGCAGCAGCAGCATCGCGGGGCTTGAGCCCACGTCGAGTACCGACAGCGTGATGCCCGGGAGTTCCACCCGGACCGGGTCGGGCAGCGTCATCAGGCTCCCGTCAGCGAGATGGCGACGCCGTCGGCGAGCAGCCGCCCGCGTCGGGTGAGCACGGCGCGTCCCCCGCGCCAGTCCGGCCCGGAGAGCAGCCCGTCGGCGGCGGCCCGCTCGCCGGCCGCGCGCCCGTCGTCGTCGAGCGCCGACACCGCGAGGCCGTCGACCGTCCGCAGCTCGAGCAGCACCTGCTCGACGTGGCGCTCCCCCGGCCCCAGCAGCTCCCGCGCCTCGGCGGGCGACTCCCCCGCGGCCAGCAGCTTCGAGTACCGCGCCGGGTGGCGGACGTTCCACCAGCGCACGCCGCCGACGTGCGAGTGCGCGCCCGGTCCGGCGCCCCACCAGTCGCCGCCGGACCAGTAGCCGAGGTTGTGCCGGCAGCGGGCCGCCTCCGACGACGCCCAGTTCGACACCTCGTACCAGGAGAAGCCCGCGCGCCCGAGGACGTCGTCGACGATCTCGTAGCGGTCGGCGAGGACGTCGTCGTCCGGCATGGGCAGCTCGCCGCGGGCCACGCGTCGCGCGAGCGCCGTCCCCTCTTCGACGATCAGGGAGTACGCCGAGACGTGGTCGGCGCCCGACGCGAGCACCGCCTCGAGCGAGCGCCGCAGGTCGTCGTCGGTCTCGGTGGGGGTGCCGTAGATGAGGTCGAGGTTGACGTGGTCCAGCCCTGCCTCCCGAGCCGCCTGTGCCACGGCGACGGCGGCACCCGGCGTGTGACGGCGGTCTAGGACGGCGAGGACGTGGTCGACGTCGGACTGCATGCCGAGCGACAGGCGCGTGTAGCCGGCGTCGGCGATCGCCGCGAGCAGGTCCGGCGTCGTCGACTCCGGGTTGGCCTCGGTGGTGACCTCGACGCCGGGCGCGAGCCCGAACGACGAGCGCACCGCGTCCAGCACCGCCGTCAGCCCCTCCGCGCCGAGCAACGACGGGGTCCCGCCGCCGAGGAAGACGGTGTCGGCGTCCGGCGGCTCCCCCAGGACGCGGGCTGCCAGGTCCAGCTCCCGACGCAGGCCCTCCAACCAGGAGGCGGGCGAGGCGGGGTCGTCGGTCGACGACGGCGTGAGCCCCAGGTCGGAGGCGGTGTAGGTGTTGAAGTCGCAGTAGCCGCAGCGCGTCGCGCAAAAGGGGACGTGGACGTAGACGCCGAACGGGCGCGTCCCCAGCCCGTCGAGCGCGGAGGCGGGGAGCGCGCCGTCGGCCGGGGCGGGCTCGCCGCCGGGAGGCACGGAGGGCACGGCCCGATTGTGCCTCCCGCCCGGAGCGCGAAGCGCCACAGCCGGTGGAATCACGCCCCGCGGCATGGCACTGTTGACATCGTGCGTTCCCTGGATCCGATGCTCGTCGGTCGACCCCACGTCGACCTCGCGCGCGTCGCCAGCGCACTCTGCCCGGCCTCCTGAGCTGCGCCGCTGACCGCCCGCCTCGTCGGGCACCCACCACCACGACCGTCAGCAGGTGCGCGCGGGCTTGCCGTGCGTCCTGCTCACCGGAGGACGCACCACCGATGACCAGCGCTCCGTCCAGCAGCCAGGTCCCGTCTAGTGAAGGCGCCTCGACGCCCGAGGAGTCCTACGCCGAGACCACCCCGCTCGGCGTGAGGGACGTTCCCGACGACAAGCCCGTGGCCCCGAAGAAGGCCCGAGCGCGAAAGGGCAAGGCCGAGGGCCAGTGGGCGCTGGGCTACCGCGAGCCGCTGAACAAGAACGAGCAGTCGAAGAAGGACGACCACCCGCTCAACGTGCGGGCGCGGATCGAGAACATCTACGCCCACCGCGGCTTCGACTCGATCGACCCGGCCGACCTGCGCGGCCGCTTCCGCTGGATGGGGCTCTACACCCAGCGCGCCGAGGGCCACCCGGGCACCGACACCGGGCACGTCGACGAGGAGGACCTCGACGCGCGCCACTTCATGATGCGGGTCCGGGTCGACGGCGGGGCGCTGTCCACCGAGCAGCTGCGGATCATCGGCGAGATCAGCCAGACCTTCGCGCGGGACACCGCCGACGTCACCGACCGCGAGAACATCCAGCTGCACTGGATCCGCGTCGAGGACGTCCCGGAGATCTGGCGCCGGCTCGAGGCCGTGGGCCTGTCCACGACGGAGGCCTGCGGCGACTGTCCGCGCGTCGTCCTCGGCTCGCCGGTGGCCGGCATCAGCGCCGACGAGGTCATCGACGGCACGCCGGCGATCGACGAGATCGTCGAGCGCTTCCTCGGCGACCGCTCGCTGGCCAACCTCCCCCGCAAGTTCAAGACCGCGATCTCGGGCCAGCAGGACGTGGCGCACGAGGTCAACGACGTCAGCTTCGTCGGCGTCGTGCACCCCGAGCACGGCCCGGGCTTCGACCTGCAGGTCGGCGGCGGGCTCTCCACCAACCCGAAGCTCGCGGTGCGCCTCGGCGCGTGGGTGCCGCTCGACGAGGTCGCCGACGTCTGGCAGGGCGTCGTCCAGGTGTTCCGCGACTACGGCTACCGCCGGCTGCGGACCCGGGCGCGGATCAAGTTCCTCATCGCCGACTGGGGCCCGGAGAAGTTCCGCCAGGTCCTCGAGGACGAGTACCTGGAGCGCACGCTCGTCGACGGTCCGGCGCCCGCGGAGATCGCCGGCACCATCGACCACGTCGGCATCCACGACCAGATCGACGGCAAGAAGTACGTCGGGGTCGCCCCTCCGGCCGGCCGGACGTCCGGCTCCACGTTGGTGGGGGTCGCCAAGTCCGCCGAGGACGCCGGGTCGAGCCGGGTCCGCCTGACGCCTTACCAGAAGATCCTCGTGCTGGACGTGCCCTCGGAGCAGGTCGACTCGCTGACCGGCGCGCTCGACGACCTCGGCCTGCCCGCCCGCCCGAGCGTCTTCCGTCGCGCCACGATGGCCTGCACCGGCCTGCAGTTCTGCAAGCTCGCGTTCGTCGACACCAAGGACCGGGCCGGCGAGCTGGTGGAGGACCTCGAGCAGCGCCTCGCCGAGGTCGCTCCGGAGCTCGAGACGCCGATCTCGATCCACCTCAACGGCTGCCCGAACTCGTGCGCCCGGATCCAGGTCGCCGACATCGGGCTCAAGGGCCAGATCGTCAACGACTCCGAGGGCAACCCGGCCGCTGGCTTCCAGGTCCACCTCGGCGGCGGGCTGGGTCTCGACGCCGGGTTCGGGCGCAAGCTGCGCGGTCACAAGGTCCTCTCGGCGGACCTGGGCCCCTACGTCGAGCGGGTCGTGCGCAACTTCGTGGAACACCGCGAGGACGGCGAGCGCTTCGCCCAGTGGGTCGTGCGCGCCGAGGAGGGCCAGCTCTCGTGAGGTCGTTCCCGGTCCAGTACTGCCCCTACTGCGGCGAGCAGGACCTGCGGCCCCGGGAGTCCCCCGAGGGCGCGTGGGAGTGCGCGGACTGCCGCAGCACCTTCGTCGTCACCCGCGCGGTGGCGCCCTCAGCGTTGACGGGAGCAGACCAGTGACCAGCATCACAGTGCCGACCGCCGATGGCGACACGCGACGGGCGGACGCCCTCGCGGCCGGGGAGACCTTCGAGGCCCTCGAGTCGAGTTCCGACCACGTCGAGCTCAGCCACGAGATCCTCGCGTGGGCGGCCCGGAACTTCGGCGAGGGCCTGATCGTCGCGTCGAACATGCAGGACGCGGTGCTGGTCAAGCTCGGAGCGGAGGCCCGGCCCGGCGTCGACGTGCTCTTCCTCGAGACCGGCTACCACTTCGCGGAGACGCTCGGGACCCGGGACGCCGTCACGCAGGTCTACGGCGTGAACATCGTCGAGGCCCACCCGGAGCACACCGTCGCCGAGCAGGACGCCCTGCTCGGCAAGGACCTGTTCGCGACCGACCCGGGGCAGTGCTGCAACCTGCGCAAGGTCGTGCCGCTCAAGCAGACGCTCGCACGGTACGACGCGTGGGTCACCGGGGTGCGCCGCGTCGAGGCCCCCACCCGCGCGTCGACCCCGCTGGTCACCTGGGACGAGCGCCACGAACTGGTCAAGGTCAACCCGATCGCGCACTGGACCGACGAGCAGATGGACGCCTACATCGCCGAGCACGCGGTGCTGGTGAACCCGCTGGTCGGCGAGGGGTACCCCTCGATCGGCTGCCAGCCCTGCACGGCCAGGCCGGCGCCTGGTGCCGACCCGCGCAGCGGCCGCTGGGCAGGCTTCACCAAGACCGAGTGCGGGCTGCACGGATGAGCGTCGACACCACACCGCTGCCAGTCCGGACGGACCAGCTGGACGCGCTCGAGTCCGAGGCGATCCATGTCATCCGCGAGGTCGCCGGCGAGTTCGACCGGCCGGTGATCCTCTTCTCCGGCGGCAAGGACTCGATGCTGCTGGTGCACCTGGCGCGCAAGGCGTTCTGGCCGGCGCCGGTGCCGTTCCCGGTGCTGCACGTCGACACCGGGCACAACTTCGACGAGGTGATCGAGTTCCGGGACGCGGTCGTCGAGCGCTACGGGCTGACCCTCGAGGTCGCCCGCGTCCAGGACTACATCGACGACGGCCGCCTCTCCGAGCGCGCCGACGGCACCCGCAACCCGCTGCAGACCACCCCGCTGCTCGACGCGATCGCCGAGCACCGCCACGACGCCGTCTTCGGCGGCGGTCGTCGCGACGAGGAGCGGGCGCGGGCCAAGGAGCGGATCTTCAGTCTGCGCACCGCGTTCGGTGCCTGGGAGCCCTCGCGCCAGCGGCCGGAGCTGTGGAACCTCTACAACGGGCGCCACAAGCCCGGCGAGCACGTGCGGGTGTTCCCGCTGTCGAACTGGACCGAGCTCGACGTCTGGCGCTACATCGCCCGCGAGGAGATCGAGCTGCCCTCGATCTACTACGCGCACACCCGCGACGTCTTCGCCCGCGACGGCATGTGGCTCACCAGCGGGCCGTGGGGCGGCCCCCGTGACGACGAGGAGGTCGTCACCAAGACCGTCCGCTACCGCACCGTGGGGGACGGGTCGTGCACCGGCGCCGTCGAGTCCGACGCCACGACGCTCGACGAGGTGCTCGCGGAGGTCCGTGGGTCGCGGCTCACGGAGCGGGGCGCCACGCGCGCCGACGACCGGCTCTCCGAGGCCGCGATGGAAGACCGCAAGAAGGAAGGTTACTTCTAGTGACGACAGGCCTCTTGCGGCTCGCGACGGCGGGCTCGGTCGACGACGGCAAGTCCACCCTCGTCGGGCGCCTGCTCTACGACACCAAGTCGGTACTCGCCGACCAGCTCGAGGCCGTCGAGCGCGCCACCCAGGGCGGCGGCGACCCCGACCTGTCCCTGTTGGTCGACGGGCTGCGCAGCGAGCGCGAGCAGGGCATCACGATCGACGTCGCCTACCGGTACTTCGCGACGCCCAACCGCTCGTTCGTCCTCGCCGACACCCCCGGGCACGTCCAGTACACCCGCAACACCGTCACCGGCGCCTCCACCGCGCAGCTGGCCGTGCTGCTGGTGGACGCGCGCCACGGCGTCGTCGAACAGACCCGTCGTCACGCCGCGGTGATGGCGCTGCTGCGGGTCCCGCGCCTCGTGCTCGCCGTCAACAAGATCGACCTGGTCGAGTACGACGAGCCGACGTTCACCACGATCGCGAAGGAGTTCCACGAGGTCGCCGAGACGCTCGGGTTCGGCGACGAGGCCGTCGTCGCGATCCCGGTGTCGGCCAAGCGCGGCGACAACGTCGTCCTGACCTCGGAGAACACCCCCTGGTACGACGGGCCGACGCTGCTGGAGCACCTGGAGTCGGTGCCGGTGGACGGCCCCGACGCGGCCGCGCCGTTCCGCTTCCCGGTGCAGACGGTCATCCGACCGCGGACCGCCGAGTACCCCGATTACCGGGGCTACGCGGGGCTCGTCGCGGCCGGCACGGTGCGGGTGGGCGACGCGGTGGTGGTCCTGCCGGACGGCCAGCGCACCACGATCGAGGGCATCGACCGCTTCGAGGGCCCGCAGGAGAGCGCGACCGCCGGCGAGAGCGTCGTCGTGCGCCTCGCCGACGACCTCGGGGTGGCCCGCGGCGCGGTGATCGCCGCCGCCGACGACGCCCCGGAGCCGGTCACCGAGTTCTCCGCGACCCTCGCGTGGCTGCACGAGAAGCCGCTGGTGCCCGGACGCCGGCTGCTGGTCAAGCACGGCACCCACACCGTGCAGGCGATGATCACCGAGGTGCTCGACCGGCTCGACGTGCAGACCCTCGAGCGCGTCCCGGACCCGGATGGCCTGGAGATCAACGACATCGGTCACGTCTCGATCACCGTGTCCGAACCGCTGCCACTCGACGACTACGAGCGGGTGGCGGGCACCGGCGCGTTCCTCGTCATCGATCCGCAGGCCGGGGACACGCTGGCGGCGGGCATGCGCGCGTAGGTGCGCTTCGCGCACGTGAGCACTTTCTGGGGTCATAGCCCCAGAAAGTGCTCACAAGGCCGAAGGCCACCTCAGTTCGGACAGGTTCATCGCGGCCGCGCGGCGCACCGGCGGCAACGCTCCCAGGCCACGCAGGACGACATTGCGGACGCGGGCGGCCGGGCCCGACAGGGTGGCGGCCCGCGTCATACGGTCGGTGAGGGCCACGACCTGGCGCGCGACGGGTCGACGATCCCTCTCGTAGCCGTCGAGCAGCGACGGGTCGGCGCCCTCGGTCAGGACGGCGCTCAAACGGCTCCCGAGGTCGACGGCGTCCTGGATACCGGTGTTCATGCCCTGACCGCCGGCGGGGCTGTGGACGTGCGCGGCGTCGCCGGCCAGGAACACCGGGCCACGCCGGTAGTGCTCGGCGAGCCGGTGGTGCACACGGAAGCGGGAGCTCCAGGCGAGCGACCGAACAGCGGCGGCCGGCCGGGGCCCACGGGAGGCGAGCAACCCGGCGATGTCGTCGATCCCGGGGTGCTCCGGCGCCTCGTCGACCGTCGCGACCACCCGATGCCGTCCGCCCGGCAGCGGGGCCACGACGACCAGCCCCTCCGGGGAGAAGAACAGCTGGACCTCGGTCCGCGGCAGCGGCCAGTCCAGCTCGACGTCCGCGAGCACGAACGACTGCGGGTACGCCGAACCGGCGAAACCGATCCCCGCGAGCTCGCGGACCGGCGAGTGCATCCCGTCGGCGCCCACCACGTAGTCGGCGGTGATCTCGCGCGGCCCCGCCGGTCCCTCGACCAGGACCCGGACGCCGGCGTCGCCGACGACGTCGATCTTCTCGAGCGTGTGCTCGCGCAGCACCCCGCTCCCGCGCCGTTGCAGGTCGGCCTCCAGCAGCTCCTCGGTGATGTCCTGGGGCGCCATGAGCGTGTACGGGAAGCGCGTGGCCAGCCCGGAGAAATCGATCGCCAGCAGCGTCTCGTCCCGGTCGCGCACCGCGAACCGCGGGACGACGACGCCGCGGTCGATCAGCGGCTCGGCGAGCCCGAGGGTGTCGAGGACCTCGAGGGTCCGAGCGTGGACGACGGCGGCTCGGGAGGTGTTCGCCCCCGCGACGGCCTGGTCGACCACGACGTGGTCGACACCGCCCGCAGCGAGCCGCGTGGCGAGCGCGAGCCCGACGGGGCCTGCCCCGCTCACCAGCACCGTCGTTCTCGTGGGGAGATCCATCACGAACACCACCGATCGTTGGCCAACATCTGTTGGCAAACAGTAGCGGCGCCACCGCATGTTTGCCAACGCTTGTTGTAGTCTCGCCTCGTGGCGTTCACCGCGAGGTCGCAGCCGGCGCGGGACGCCGTGCTCGCCGCGGCGCGACGGGCGTTCGCCGCCCAGGGCATCGAGCGGGCGACGGTGCGCGCCATCGCGGCTGATGCCGGGGTGGACCCGTCGATGGTGATCCGCTACTTCGGCAGCAAGGACGGGCTGTTCGAGGCCGCGACGACCATCGACCTGGCGTTGCCGGATCTCGCCCAGGTGCCGGCCTCCGACCGCGGCGCCACCTTGGCCCGCCGCTTCGTCGATCTCTGGGACGACCCGACCACCGGGGAGGTGCTGACGCTGTTGCTGCGTGCCGCACCGACGAGCGAGCGGGCCGCGGACCGCATCCGGGACGTCTTCGCGGTCCAGGTACTGGGGATGCTGCTTCGCCTGGACGGCACGGACGACGACGAGGCGGCTACCCGACGGCGCGCCGGCGTGCTCGGCTCGGTCATCCTGGGCACGGCGCTCTCGCGCTACGTGTTGCGGCTGCCTCCGATGGCTGCCGCGTCGGCCGACGAGGTCGCGGAGTCGCTGGCCCCGGTCCTGCAGGGCGTCCTGGGTGGCTGACCTGGTGAGCACTTTCCGGGGGCATGACCCCGGAAAGTGCTCACGTGGGCTTCGCCCACCTACGAGATGAACGTGAGCAGGTCCCTGTCCAGGGCCTCCTGGTACGGGCCCGCGATTCCGTGCGGGGCACCCGCATAGACCTTGAGCTCGGCATTCTCGACCAGCTCGGCCGACTTGTACGCGGCGTCGTGGATCGGCACGATCTGGTCGTCGTCGCCGTGGGCGATCAGCATCGGGACGTCGATCTTCCTGAGGTCCTCCGTGAAGTCGCTCTCCGAGAACGCCGCGACGCAGTCGTAGGCGGCCTTGAGGCCGACGGTCATACCCTGGCGCCAGAAGTCGTCGCGGGCGCCCTGCGAGATCTGGCTGCCCTCGCGATTGGTGCCGTAGAACGCGGCGGACAGATCCTTGTAGAACTGCGACCGGTCCTTGAGGACGCCTGCGCGGATGTCGTCGAACGCCTCCTTCGGGAGACCGTCGGGGTTCTTGTCGGACTTGATCATCACGGGAGGGATCGCGCCCGCCGTGAAGATCTTCGTGACTCGGCCGTTCGCCCGCTGGGCGGCGTAGCGCACGACCTCGCCGCCGCCCGTGGAGTGGCCCACCAGGACCACGTCGCGCAGGTCGAGGTACTCGATGAGCGAGGCGAGGTCGGCGACATAGGTGTCCATGTCGTTGCCGTCCCACGTCTGGGTGGAACGGCCGTGCCCGCGGCGGTCGTGGGCGATCCCGCGGAATCCGTGGTCGGCGACCAGCTTCAGCTCGACGTCCCACGCGTCCGAGGTGAGGGGCCACCCGTGGCTGAACACCACGGGGCGGCCACTCCCCCAGTCCTTGTAGAAGGTCTGGGCGCCGTCGGGTGCCGTGTTGTAGGGCATGAGGCTCCTCCGAGGAAGGGGCAGAGAGGGTTCCCGTCGATCGTGTCGCGGCCGCCCGAGAGCCCCCATCGGTCAACTGACCGCTGCTGGTCGTCGCATTCGGACGTACCGGCACCCAGCGCGGCCGCACGACCACTCAGTGCTGAGGAACGCCCACCGCAACAGGCAGTTCCGCCATCGAGCTGACGTGCAGGTCCGGCGTCGTGACCTCCGACGGCGCCGGGGTCGCCCCGGAGCCCGGCCGGCCGCGCCGTCGCTCCACCCAGCATGTCGCCAGCCCGAGCCGGTGCGCGGCGCCGATGTCGTGGTACTGGCTCTGGGCCACATGCAAGACCTCGTCGCGCGCGACCCCGCGGGCCGCGAGCTTCGCCAGCGCCGCCTCGAACATGCGCGGGTCGGGCTTGTTGACGCCGACCTCGTCGACCGTCACCGCCTCGACGAACGGGTCGCCGAGCGTGGCCGCCATCGCGTCGAGGGCCGGACGGTCGGCGTTGGTCACCGCGACGAGCAGGTAGCGCTCCCCCAGGTCGCGCAGCGCGTCCACCGCGTCGTCGAACGCCGGCCACGAGCCGATCGAGCGCCGCAACGGCGACGGTCCCGAGCCGCCGTCGAGACCCGGGATCCCCAGCTCCGCGGCCAGCCGTACCGAGATCGGGTCGAGCATCGCGTTGAACGGCATCTCCGGGGTGAGCCGCTGCTGCTCCCCCTCCGCCGCCCCGAACGCGGCCAGCACCGCCTCGTCGTCGGGACCTTCCGGAGCCACCGACCGGACGCCGCACAGGATGCCGGTCTCGAAGTCGATCAGCGTCCCGACGACGTCGAACGTGAGTGCCCTGATCACGGCAAGATCGGTCACGGCTCCACCACCAGCTTCCCGACGAAGTCTTTCGCGACGAAGTCCGCCTGCGCCCGGCCGATCTCGGCGAGCGGGTACCGGCCGGCCACCAGGGGCCGCAGCGCGCCGCGGTCGGCGAGGTCGACGACGGCGGCGAAGTCGCCGTGGGTGCCGAACGACGACCCGACGAGGGTGAGCTGGCGCAGGTAGACCGTGCGCAGGTCGGTCTCGACGAGCGGCCCTGCGATCGCCCCCGCGACGACATAGCGCCCGAGCGGCGCGAGCGCGCGCAGCAGCGCCCCGAAGCCCGGCCCGGCCACCACGTCGGCGACGACGTCCGCCGAGTCGACCCCCGCGCCGTGCAGCGCCTCGAGCAGGTCGGCGTCACGGTCGAGGACGAGGTCGGCGCCCAGCGCGTGGATCGCGTCGTGCTTCGCCTTCGCAGCGACCGCCACGACGACCGCGCCCCGGTCCTTCGCGATCTGCACCGCCGCCGATCCGACCCCGCCCGAGGCCCCCGTCACCAGCACCGTCTCCCCGGCGGTGAGCCCGGCGCGCCCGAGCATGCGCATGGCCGTCGTCGCCGCGGTCGGCAGGCTCGCGAGCTCGGCGTCGTCGAGGTCGCTCGTGACGGCGTGCGCGTTCGCGGCGGGCACGGCGACCAGCTCCGCGAAGCCGCCGTCGCACTCGCTGCCGAGGTAGTCGGTGTCGACGAGAGCGCGCTCGTCGCCCTCGTAGAGCATCGGGTCGACCAGGACGCGCTCGCCGACCCGCGTGCCCGGCACCCCTGCGCCCACCGCGTCGATCTCGCCGGCGACGTCGGCGCCCTGGATGCGGGGGAACGCGAACGCCTCGCGGCGCCACCCGTGCCGGGCCTCGGGATCGTCGGGGGCGCCGTACGCCCCCTCGCGGGTCCAGATGTCGGTGTTGTTGAGCGCGGCGGCCCGCACCCGGACCCGGACCTCGCCGGCCCCGGGCTCCGGGTCCGGCACGTCCTCACGGAACTCCAGCGCCTCCGGCCCGCCGTGACGGGTGAGCAGCACGGCCCGCATGGTCGTCCTCCAGTGGTTAAACCGATCGGTATAGCTGTCGAGGCCCGAGACAACACGCCTCGGCGGATGAAGTCAACCCACCGGTCGGTATAGTCTCGGACCCATGACGACACCCGCCGGCCGCGTGCTCCTCGAGCGCGCCTCCGAGCTGTTCTACGCCGAGGGCATCACCGCGGTGGGGGTCGCGGGGATCGCCGAGGCAGCCGGGGTCACGAAGAAGACCCTCTACGACTGCTTCGGCTCGAAGGCGACACTCGTCGCGGCCTACCTGCAGCGGCGCCACGACCTGTGGTGGGCGCACCTGCAGGAGCGGCTCGCGGCCGAGCCGTCGGCGCTGACGCTCTTCGACGCCTACCTGACGCACCCGTGGTTCGAGACCGACCGGGGGTGCGCGTTCCAGCGCGCCGCGGCCGAGCTGCCCGACGACCACCCCGGCCGCGCGGTGGTCCGGGCGCACAAGGAGGCGGTCCGGTCGGAGATCGAGCGGCTCGTCGAGGGCGACCAGGAGCTGGCCGACCACCTCTTCCTGCTGCTCGAGGGCGCGGTCGCGCGGCGGGGTGTCGAGGGGACGACGGCGGGTCTGGACGCGGCCCGGAGGTGCGCTGACGCGCTCGTGAGCACTTTCCGGGGTTATAGCCCCGGAAGGTGCTCACGAGGGCGTTAGCCCACCTCGTGGAGCTTCCCGGTCGCCACGTCGAAGACGAACCCGCGGATCGAGGACTTGTTCTTCACGAACGGGCTGTCGGTGATGCGCTTGATGGAGTCGCGGACGTCGCCCTCGAGGTCGGGGAACGCGTTCGCGGTCCACGAGGGCCGCTCGCCGGCCTCCTTCTCGAGGATGTCGGCGAACTGGTCGTCGGAGAAGGTCAGCATGCCGCAGTCGGTGTGGTGGATCAGCACGATCTCCTCGGTCCCGAGGAGGTGCTGGCTGATCGCGAGGGAGCGGATGGTGTCGTCGGCGACGATGCCGCCGGCGTTCCGGATGACGTGCGAGTCGCCCTCCTGGAGCCCCAGCACGCCGTACACGTTGATGCGGGCGTCCATGCATGCGACGACGGCCGTCTTGCGGGCGGGCGGGAGCGGGAGGGGGCCGGAGAAACCGGCGGCGTAGCGCTCGTTGTTCTGCAGGTACTCGTCGGTGACCGACATGGTGGGTCGTCCTTCCGGGACGGTCGGGAGATCGAGGGCGCCGCACGGACCGGCCGCGGGAGATCGCGCGGAACCGTGTGGGAGGGGCGCGGGCTCACGCAGCCCGGCGACACCACTGGTCGAACTCCTGGACGCGGCGGCTCGGCCAGAAGGCATCGAGTCCGCCGGCGCACATGCGCATGATTCGATCGCACAACGCCGCGGCGGCGCAAGGAGCGCTCGGCGCGTCGCCGCCCTGAGACGACGGTCCCAGCCGGTTGTGGCCGTCCGGCCGGGCCCCTAGCGTCGCGGACCATGACCGGGACGCAGCTCGTGGTGCGCGAGCACATCGACCTGCTCCGGGTCGCCTCCGCGCTCTGTCGCTGACCAGCGCAGCGCCCCGGCCGGCGGCCTCGTGCCCGGCCCCGCTCCCCCGACGTCCGCGCGTCGTGCCGACCCGCGCCCGCCGTCACGCCGATCTCCGGCCTCCGCGTCCCCCCGCCGTACCCCCACCCGAGGAGAGCGCATGAGCTCCGGGCAGCCCTGTCAGGTCGAGTTCATCGGCATGATCGGCACCCGGCTGGTCTCCGAGATCCACCCGGCGTCCGAGCCCCCGGTGGACCCGGCGATCGTCCGCCGCTTCGTCGATGCCCACGAGCAGGGCGGCTTCGACAAGGTGCTCGTCGGGCACTCGGCGTCGACCCCCGACGGGCTGCAGGTCGCGGCCTACGGCGCCGCGCAGTCCGGCTCGCGGCGACGGCGTGGATCGCGGAGTCGGCGGTCGGGACGGCGGCCGACGCAGTGGCCGCCGCCGAGGACGCGGTGCGGGCCGGGGCGCCCACGCAGGAGGTGGGGCGGGCGGCGTCGTACGCCGTGAGCGCGGTGAAGGTGCACCTCGACCGGGTGGCGACCGACGCGGCGACCGCGCTGTTCGACGTCGGCGGCGCCTCGGCGTCGGGCCGGGCCCGCAACCTCGACCGGCACTGGCGCAACATCCGCACGATCACGCTGCACAACCCGGCGTCGTACAAGGCGGTGGCGCTGGGGCGCCTCGCCATCAGCGGCGAGCCGTTGCCGGTGAACGGGTACTTCTAGGTGCCTTCCGGGCATGTGAGCACTAATCCCCCCCAATACCACGGATTTCTGCTCACCTGCGCGGAGCGCACCTAGGCTGGAACGTCCCGGGACACCCGCGTGTTGTACGGGGTGCAACCGAGCACATGGAGGACCACACGATGGCCACTGAGACCGCGATCCTCGCGGGAGGGTGCTTCTGGGGCGCCCAGGAGCTCCTCCGCCACAAGCCC
>NZ_DASXJD010000182.1:0-13822 GCF_036497585.1 Actinomycetospora sp.
AAGAGCCGGGACGCGACGCCCAGGATGCGCTCGCGGGTGCCCGGCGCCGGGGTGCGTGCCATGTCGCTCCACCTCCTCGTGCACCACCATAGCGGACCGATCGGTCCCGCACCAGGAAGGGTGCCGAGCCTCCCCGGGTGCGGCCGGCACCCGAAGGTCCGAGCTGGGGCCCGCCCGGGTGACGGGCACGCTTCGTGACCGACACGTACGCGCAGCGTGTTGATGTCAACGCGTGCCCGCTGTGATGTGCGTCTCACCTAGCTGGGTGGTAAACACCCCGTGGCAACCGCCGAGCCATTGCAGTGCGCGAGACCTTTCCGGTCCGACGAGCCGAACGCGTCACCCACCCTAGGGCACGGCGTCACCAACGGTGTCGAGATAGGGCCGTGACAGCGCCGTGATCGTTCACGGCGTCGGTTCCGCGGTACTGCCGGTCACCCCTACTCTCCACACGTCATTGTCAGGATGCCGAACGATGTCGGGGTCGGGACGCGTCCGGAGAACGGCCGTGACCCGCGTCCGGCCGCCGGATCTCCGAGGGGGACGACCTCGTGGACGACCGCAGCACCGAGCACCGCCCCGATGGGCCTCGCGCCCGCGCCGACCTCGCCCCACAGGCCCTGCACCACCTCGTCGACGCCGTGCTCGAGGACGCGGAGTCGCTCGAGGACCGGCTCGACTCGTGCGACGCCTACGTCGTGCTCGTCTCCGATCCCGCCACCGGCGCGATCGACTCCTACGGGCCCTTCGACGGCACCTCCGCGCTGCTCGACGCCGCGCGCCGCCGGCACGGGCTCGACGAGGGGGACCTCACCGACGTGGCCGTGACCGTGGTGCGCCACCACCTCCCCGAGGCCGACGACGCCGCGGAGGACACCGACCACCGGCCGCTCGCCTCCTAGATCCCCCGGTCGAGGGGACACGCCGGGACGGACACCGCGTCCCACCGCGGTGGCGCCACCGCGGCGCTACCGTGGATCTCACCGGCCCGGGTGCGCCGGGTGTCGTGGCCCCCGGAGGTCGCCGTGCTCATGGATCGTCGCGCCGAGGCCACGGCCGCACCGACGTCCGGGTCACCCGCGGGCGCCCGCCCGGACCGGCTGGCCGCCGCGGCCACGTCGGCCCCCCGCTTCGCGCTCGACGTCCTCGCCGAGGTGGCCGCGACCTTCGGCCGCCGGCGCACCCGCCTGGCCGGGGTGGTCCTGAACCTGGTCCTGGCGCTGGCCTACGTCGGCTGGTCGCACTGGCACCCCAACCGGCCCGAGGTGTTCGCCGCGGCCCACCTCGGGGTGGCGGTCGTCGTCTGGATCATGGCCGACGTCGTCAACACCAACCAGCTCGGCGCGGACGGCGAGGAGGTGGCCGACCAGCTCGCCCGGGGCCGCGGCGCGGCCCGCATCCTCGCCACCAAGAACCTCGCGCTCGCGACGGTGATCGTGCCCGTCGCGGTCGGCGTGACCCTGGGCGCCCAACTGCTGGCCCGGCACGCGCCGGACCTCGAGCGCGCCTCGCTGGCCGACGTCGGGGCGGTGTTCTGCTGGCTCGGCGTCGGGAGCGTGCTCTCCGTGCTGCTGCCCTTCCGCCCGCTCCCCTGGCGCGACCGCCTCCGCGCCCGCCACACCTGGGTGCGCTGGACGGTGTGCCTCACCACGCCGTGGGTCGTCGTGCTCGCCCTCGAGCCGGGGCTCGCCGCCGCCGACCACGCCGTCGGGCTCACCGGGCCCGCGGGCACGCTCGTGCTCGGGGTGGCCTGCTGGGGGCTCGGTCTCACGGCCGCGGGCCGCCTGGCGCGGCGCCGTCACCGGGCCCTGCGGCACGCACTACGCGCCTGACGCGGCCGCACGGTGGCGGGATGATCACCGAATACGCAACGATCCGATCACCGCGGTTTGGCGAAAATCGGCGCGAGTGCGCCACGCGGGCCCCGGGGAATCCGGCCGATGACAGGTGATCAACGATCTCGAGGAGCTGATCGGTCGTGACCGGCGAGAACCGTCGCCCCACCCGCCCCGGGCGCTGGATCGCGCGCCTGGGAGCCGCGAGCACGGCCTGCGCGGCCGTCGCCGCCCTCGGACTGGGCACCGCGTCGGCCCAGCCGGCCGCTGCCGCGCCCGCCGTGGCGCCGCCCGCCGTGGCGCCCGCCCCCGCGACCACCGCGGGGACCCCCTGCGCCGCCGGGGTGAAGGCCTGCATGGACCTCTCGAGCCGACAGGCCTGGCTGACCGACGGGGCGGGCCACGTCGTCGCGGGGCCGTTCGCCGCCCGCGGCGGGAAGTCGGGCGCGCCGACGCCGGTGGGCACCTTCACCGTCGAGAAGAAGGTGAAGAACTACTGGAGCACGGCGTTCGACGCGCCGATGCCCAACTCGGTGTTCTTCCAGCCCGGCATCGCCTTCCACGCCGACAGCACCCGGATCGCGTCCAACGGGTGCGTGCACCTGTCCTGGTCCGCCTCGCAGCAGTTCTACAACACGCTCAAGCCCGGCGACCCGGTCCAGATCGTCTCCTGACGACGGCGGGTCCGGCTCACATCGTGTCGTGGCCGTACATGCGCCCGAGCGGGTCGTGGATGAACTCGATCCGGGCGCCGTCCGGGTCGGTGGTGTAGATGGAGGTGCCGGACTCGAGCAGGTACTCGGCGCCGCGCTCGTCGAGCCGGTCCTTGATCTGGTGCCAGTGCTGCTCGGAGACCGAGATGCACAGGTGGTGCAGTCCGCCGAGCACTTCCCGGTAGGGCGACGGATCGACGCCGGGCAGGTCGAAGAACGCCAGGTGGTTGCCGTTCCCGATGTCGAAGAAGAAATGCGTGGACCCGGCCAGGTCGCGGTTCTCGAACAGCACCGTCACCGGGAAGCCGGCGAGGTTCTGGTACCACTCCACCGTCGTGCGCACGTCCGAACAGATCAGCGCCACATGGTGGACGCCGCGGCCGGTCGAGCGCGGGCGGTTCTCGCGGGAGAAGAGGAACTCGGCGCGGATCCGGTCGCGTGCCTCGGTGAGGCGGCGGCGCTCCTCCTCGGTGATCAGGCTGGCCTTGTCTCCGCCCTCGTGCTCCTCGCGGGTCGGGTCGGGCGTGACGGTCGCTTCGGTGGTCATGGTCGTTCCTCCTCGGTGGTCGCGGGCCGGTGGTCGGCCCGCCGGGGTCATGCGTCGCCGAGTCCCTCGTGCATCTCCCACACGAGGACCTCGGCGTCGGTGAGGGCGGTCAGGGCGGCTGCCCCCGCCCCGGTCAGGCGCGCGGCGTCACCGGCCCCGAGCGCGACGCGGTCCGCGCCGGCGGCCAGGTCGGCCCGGCCGCGGGCGAGGTGGACGTGCACGTACGGCGCCTCGGGCAGGGTGAGCGTGCGACCGGACGGCGGCCGTGCCACGTGCAGGGCCGCCGAGGCGACGCCGAGCCGGACGCCGGGCCCGTCCTCGTCGCGGTCCCGGCCCGACGCGGCGACGACGAGGCCGCCCTCGGCCAGCGCCGCGGCGAGGTCGCGCTGCTCGTGCCCGGGGGCGGTGCCGGGGACGTCGGGGACCAGCCACATCTGGACGAGGTGCACGTCCGCGGCGGACGGGTCGGTCCGGGCGTGGCGCTCGGAGTGCTCGATCCCGCGACCCGCGCTCATCCGCCCGACGGCGCCGGGCCCCAGGACGCCCGAGCGCCCCTGCGAGTCGGCGTGCGCCAGCGACCCGTCCAGCACCCACGTGACGATCTCGGTGTCGCGGTGCGGGTGCGTGTCGTACCCGGCGCCGGGGGCGATGCGGTCCTCGTTGTGCGCGAGCAGCAGGCCGTGGTGGGTGTTCCCGGGCTCGTGGTGCCGGCCGAAGGAGAACGCGTGCCGGGTCTCGATCCCGGGGGCCGCGGTCACCGCGCGGTCGGCGCCGCAGCGCACGTCGACGGCTGGTCCCGGCACGACGACCCCCGCCCACTAGTTGAACTTTCACCTACTGGCGTAGAAACTCCCCTCGCCCAGGCACTATTCCGCATCCCGCCGGTCGACTACCAGACGTCGTCGACGTGGACGGTGACGTCGACCGGCTCGAGACCGGTCACCTCCCGCACCCCGCGGGCGACGACGGCGCGGATGCGCTCGCCGAGGGCCTGGAGGTCCTGGCCGTACGCGGCGGCCAGGGTGATCTGCACGGCCGTCGAGCCGCCCGTGACGCCGGCCTCGACGTCGGGCACCACCTCGCCCCCGCTCTCGTGGCCGTCCGCCGCGAGGCGACCCAGCGCCACCTCGACGCCCGGCACCTGCGTCGCGAGGTGGCGGGCCAGGGCCACCACCACCCGCGCCGCCACCCGGGTGTGCCCGAGCGGGGAGTCGATCCGCCCGTACTCCGTCTCGCCGCCCGCGCCGCGGACCCGGCGCAGCGCCGCCTCGACCAGCGACCCCGGGGCCTGCGGCCGGTCGGCGGCGACCGCGCGCACCGGCGCCCACAGCCGATCGAACTCGGCGAGCGCCGCGCGGCAGTACGGGCAGGTGCGCTGGTGGGCGTCGAGGTCTCCCCCACGACCCTCCGCGACCTGCTCGACCAGCGGTGCGGTCGACCGGCCGCAGGCCAGGCGGGTGTCGGGGACGACCGGTTCGGGACCCGTCATGACATCCAGCTCCTCATCTCGGCGAGCAGGGTGGCGCGGGCGCGGGCCAGCCGTCCGCGCAGCGTGGCCTCGGGGACCTTGGTGATCGCGGCGGCCTGGGCGTAGCCCAGACCCTCGATCTGGCAGAGCACGAACGGCACGCGCTGACTCTCCGGCAGCCCGGCGATCGCTTCCAGTCCCGCGCGCAGTTCCGCCCCGGCGAGCACCGAGCGCTCCGGCGCGGCGACCGGCGGCAGGTCGGTGTCGGCGGGCTCCTCGCCGGACCAGCGCCGGGAGCGACGCTGGTGGCCGAGGCTGCGGTTGACCACGACGCGGTAGAGCCACGTGGTGAACGCCGACGAGCCGACGAAGCCCGACAGCGCCGTCCAGAGCTGGATGACGACCTCCTGGGTGACGTCGTCGGCGTCCGTCGCGTCCCCGGTGATCCGCAGCGCGATGCGGTAGATCCGGTCGCGGTGGCGGCGGATGAGCTCCTCGTAGGCCGTGACGTCGCCCTCGCGCGCCTTGCCGACGAGCCACCGGTCGATCCGGGCGGCCCGGTCCGGACGGTCGTCGGGTGCCGTGCCGCCGTCGGGGACGGCGCCGCCGTCGGACGTCACAGCCCGCCTCTACCCCGCCTCCGGGTGCCGGAACCCGCTGGTGCCCGGAGCGTGGCGGGTGGCAGTGTGCGGCCGTGAGCAGCGTCGCCGGTCCCCGCCCGTCCACCCTGCGCTTCGCGCCGACGCCGACGACGCCCACCCCCGCCGGTCAGCGGGCGGCGCTGCTCGCCGATCCGGGCTTCGGGCGGGTGTTCTCCGACCACAGCGCCGTCGCCTCGTGGAGTGCCGAGCGGGCGTGGCACGACGACGCCGTGCGCGGCCTCGAGCCGCTGACGCTGCACCCGGCCGCGGCCGTGCTGCACTACGCCCAGGAGATCTTCGAGGGCCTCAAGGCCTACCGGCAGCCCGACGGGTCCGTGGCGCTCTTCCGCCCCGACCTCAACGCCGCCCGGTTCGCCCACTCCGCCCGCAGGCTCTCGCTCCCCGACCTGCCCCCCGAGGCCTTCCTCGCCGCCGTCACCGAGCTGGTCCGCCTCGACGCCGCCTGGGTGCCGGACCCGCCCGCGACGCTCTACCTGCGCCCGTACACGGTGGCCACCGAGGCGTTCCTCGGGGTGCGGGCGGCGACCGAGGCGCGCTTCGCCGTGCTCGCCTCCCCGGCCGGGCCGTACTTCTCCGGGCGCGAGGTCGGGGTGACCCTCTGGATCGACCCGCGCCTCTCCCGCGCGGCCCCCGGCGGCACCGGCGACGCGAAGTGCGGCGGCAACTACGCGGCCGGCCTCGCCGCCCAGGGCGTCGCCCGGGCGCACGACTGCGACCAGGTGCTCTTCCTCGACGCCACCGAGCACCGGTGGCTCGAGGAGTCCGGGACGATGAACGTGCTGCTGGTGACGGCCGCCGGGGAGCTCGTGACGCCGCCGCTGGGGACGATCCTCGACGGCGTCACCCGTCGCAGCGTCCTCGAGCTCGCCGCGGGCCACGGGCTCGTGCCGGTCGAGCGTCCGGTGTCGGTCGAGGAGCTCCGGGAAGGCGCCGGCAGCGGGGCGGTCACCGAGGTGTTCGCGGCCGGCACGGCGGCGGTGATCAGTCCGATCGTGCGCTTCCGGGAGCCAGGTGGGGAGTTCACCGTGGGCGACGGGACACCGGGTCCGCGCACGCTGGCGCTGCGCGGGGAGCTGGTCGACCTCCAGTTCGGGCGCACCCTGGACCCCCGCGGGTGGCGGGTGCCGGTCGTATGATCCCGCGGTCCGCCGGCCGCAGGTGACCTATGACCTGGCCTCGGTCGCGGCCGTCCACGAGCTCGCGACCGCGCTGCGCGATGGCGCGCCCTCAGAGCGACGTGACCGGGAGCCCGTGGGCCTCGCCAACGGTGGCGCTGTAGAGCTCGCCGGCGTGGGTCGCGAGGCCCGCCGCGAGCCCGGAGTCGGCGGCCACCGCGTCGCGCCATCCCTTGTCGGCGAGCGCGGTGACGAACGGGGCCGTGGCGTGGGTCAGGGCGTGGGTGGAGGTGTTCGGCACCGCACCCGGCATGTTGGCCACGCAGTAGAAGAGCGCGTCGTGCACGGCGAACGTCGGGTCGGAGTGCGTCGTCGGGTGGGAGTCCTCGAAGCACCCGCCCTGGTCGATCGCGATGTCGACGAGGACCGCGCCGGGCTTCATCCGGCGCACCAGGTCGTTGGTCACCAGCTTCGGTGCCCTGGCCCCGGGGACGAGCACCGCGCCGACGACGAGGTCGGCGTCGAGGACCGCGCGCTCGAGGTTGTCGACGTTCGAGTACAGCGTCTGGACCCGGCCCGCGTACCGGGCGTCGAGGTCGCGCAGCGTGTCCAGGTCGGTGTCGAGCACCGTGACCCGCGCGTGCATCCCGACGGCCATCTGGGTCGCCGCGCGGCCCGAGACACCCCCGCCGAGGACGACGACGTGGCCGGCGGGCGCCCCGGGGACGCCGCCGAGCAGCAGGCCGCGACCGCCGTGGGAGCGCATGAGGTGGTAGGCGCCGACCTGCGGCGCGAGCCGGCCCGCCACCTCGCTCATCGGGGCCAGCAGCGGCAGGCGCCCGCCGCGCGTGACCGTCTCGTAGGCGATCGCCGTGGTGCCGGCGTCGAGGAGGGCCTGCGTGCACTCGCGGCTCGCGGCCAGGTGCAGGTAGGTGAACAGCGTCAGGTCGCCGCGCAGGCGGTGGTACTCCGAGGCCACCGGCTCCTTGACCTTGACGACCATCTCGGCCTCGCCCCAGACCGCGTCCGGGTCCGCGACGATCCGGGCGCCGGCCTCCTTGTACTGCTCGTCGCCGAACGCGGAACCGGCGCCCGCGCCCTGCTCGACGGTGACCTCGTGGCCGTGGGCGATCAGCTCGCGCACACCCCCGGGGGTGAGGGCCACCCGGAACTCGTTGTCCTTGACCTCGGCGGGCACCGCGACCTTCATGGCTGCTCCTCCGTCCACGTGCGTCATCGACGCTGTCGCCTACCATGGTGAACGTTCTGCATGAACGCCGGAACCTCGCTGAAGAAGGTTCTGTAACATGACCGTGTGAGTGAACAACGCGACGATGTGCCGGGCAGACGGGCCTCGTCGTCGAATCATCTGCGGGGCGCGGAACCGGAGCCGGCCGCGCTCGACGACACCGACCGCGAGCTGCTCCGCCACCTCGCGGCCGACGCCCGGATCACCAACGCCGCGCTGGCCGAGGCGGTGGGCGTCGCGCCCTCGACGTGCCTGTCCCGGGTGCGCTCACTGCGCGAGCGCGGCGTGATCCGCGGGTACCACGCCGACGTCGACCCGATTGCCGTCGGGCTGCCGCTGCAGGCGATGATCTCGGTGCGCCTGCAGAGCGAGGCCCGGGACCGGCTCGGCGAGTTCCTCGGGCTCGTGCGGCGCCTGCCCGCCGTGCGCGACGTGTACTTCGTCGCCGGCGAGGACGACTACCTGCTCCACGTCGCGACGGCGGGCACCGGGGCGCTGCGCGACCTCGTCGCCACGCTCAACGGTCACCGCGACGTCGCGGGCACCGTCACCAGCCTGATCTTCGAGCACATCCGCCCGGCCCACGGGGTGTGAGTCGGCGCGAGGGGACCTCGAGGGCCATGCCGGGAGGTAGGTTCCCCGCGCAGCGGGACCGCGGTGACGCCGTCGACGGGAGGTCGGGGTGGTGACCTCTCCGGACGAGGGCGACGCGTCGGTCGTCCACGACGGCGACCTGAGCACCGTCGCCCGGGCCCGTCTCCGGAGCGCGCTCACCGGTTCGATCTTCGCGATGTCCGTGCTCGCCTACCTCGGCAGCCACGAGACCGGCCTGGTGGCCGCGGTCGTCACCGTCGTCGGCACCGGGCTGGTGATCTTCTTCGGGGAGGCCTACGCGGGCCTGCTCTCCGCGTCCCTGGCGTCGACGGCGAAGCTCCCCCGGGCCGAGATCCGTGAGGAACTGGGCACCAGTTCGATGGCCGCCGCGCCCGGCGTCCTCGCGGGTGTCCTCCTCGTGCTCGTCGACCTCCTGGGTTCGACGGTGCAGACCGGCATCGACATCGCGTTGTGGGCGGGAGTCCTGACCCTGACCGCCCTGAGCGTCCTCGAGGCGCACGGCTCGCACCGATCCCTCCCGGTGCGCGTCGCGTCGGTGGTCGGCTCCGTCCTGGTCGGGGTCGTCGTCATCGTCCTCAAGGCCACGCTGCACTGAGCCCGGCTGCTCAGGCGGCGTCGCCCCGCCACGTCGGCCGGCTGACGATTTCGACGGCCGCCAGGACGCCGTCCGGGACCGGTCGGCCGGACAGGGCCGGCAGGAGCGAGCGGCCCACGAGATCGGGGAAGCGTGCGGCCACGGCGGCCGCGTCGACGCCGGCGACGTCGAGGAGGGTCGGCGCCAGGTCGACCGTGATCATGGGCGTCATCTGTTCGCGGTGGGCCTGGCGGTGCCGGGCCCGCCCGCCTGGCCGGCGGCGGGCTGATCGGGGCCGCCGTCGTCGGGCTCGTGCGCTGACCTAGCCCGCGGCCTCCGCCGCCTTCTTGGCCGCCCGCTGCCGGCGCTCCTCGGCCTTCTCCAGGCCCTCCTCCCAGCTCGCGCGCTTCGTGAGCAGCCGCCGGTACTGCATGATCTCGGCGGGCCGGTCGACGGCCAGGGCGCCGGCGAGCCGGTCACCGCAGCGGTAGAGCGCGACGAACCGCTCGTCCTCGGAGCCCATGACGACCTCGATCTCGACGTCGGGCATGCCCTCGCCCGAGCGTGAGACCCCGACGAACTGGATGCGGCTGTCGTACCAGTCCGACCAGAAGTAGGGCACCGTCGAGTACTCCTGCGCCGCCGACGGGTCCACCGCGTTGCGCGCCGCCCGTGCTCCCTGCTCCGACGCCGCCGTCCAGTGCTCCAGGCGCATGGGGCCGCCCACGACGTCGTCGAACAGCGGATTGGGCCAGCGCGCGACGTCACCGGCCACGTAGACCCCGGGCGCCGCGGCGAGTGTCGCGTCGGCGACGACGCCGTCGTCGAGGGTCAGCCCCGAGGACTCCAGCCACCCGGTGCTCGGCGCGGCGCCGATCCCGACGACGAGCACGTCGGTGTCGATGACGGTGCCGTCGTCGAGCACCACCGCCTCGACGGCTCCGTCGCCGCGGACCTCGGCGACGGAGACGCCGGTGAGCACCCGGGTGCCGTGCCGCTCGTGGATGTCAGTGAGCGCCCGGCCCATCCGCTCCCCCACGCCGCGCACCAACGGCACCGGCAGCGCCTCCACGATCGTCACCTCGTGCCCGCGCTTGCACGCCACCGCCGCGATCTCCGAGCCGATGAAGCCCGCCCCGATCACGGTCACCCTCGGGTGCCCCCGCCGGAGCAGCTGGTGGAGGTGCTGCGAGTCGTCGCAGGTGCGGAGGGTGACCACACCGGCGAGGTCGGGGGCGCACAGCGAGGTCGGAAGCTGCCGGGCGTGCGCGCCGGTGGCGATGACGAGCCCGTCGTAGCCGATCTCGCGGTCGCCGACGGCGACGGTGCGGGCGTCGAGGTCGAGTGCGGTCGCGGGCGCGCCGAGCACCAGCTCCACCCCGATCTCGTCGAGCTTCTCCTGCTCGCGGTAGGTGGAGTCGCCGGGCTCGTCGTTGGCGAGGTGTTCCTTCGACAACGGGGGGCGGTCGTAGGGCAGGTGCTCCTCCGCCCCGACCAGCGTGACGGACCCCTCGAACCCGTCGTTGCGCACGGCCTCCACCGCACGCAGCCCGGCCAACGACGCCCCGACCACCACCAAGTTCGCCACGGCCGTGACCCTAGCCACCGGCGGACCGCCTGCCGTCTCCCTGCGGACGGGACCGGGTCATCCCTTCGGGGCAGCCGGATAACGACGACGGCCCATCGGACCGATCTCACGGGCACGAGCGGCTCCTCCCCGGACCCGCCACGGGGACCCTGGGGGCAGGCCATGCGGGCGAGGTGGACGCTCATGGGTTCGGCCGTCGCGCTGGTCGGTGCGCTGGGGGTGACGGCGGGCCTGGGCCTGCCCGGCGCTGCGGGGTCGACGACGCCGGCCCCGGTCGTCGCGACGGCCCCGGCCCCGGTGGCGGCGCCCCCGCCGGTGCGCGCCGCACCCGCCGTCGCACCCGCCGCGGTCTCCGCGATCACGACCGCCGCCACGACGACGACGCGGCCCTCGTCGGCCGCCCGCGCCACCTCGACGTCGGGGACCGGCCTGCCGTGCGGGCTCACCGACGGGGCCTGCGTGTCGATCTCGCGGAAGCGGGCGGACGTTCTTCCGGACGCTGCACCACGGGGACACCGTCGTCGTTCAGCGGTGAGGTCGGTGAGACACTGACGGTCCGGCGCCCCGCGCGGGTCGCGGGGCGCCGGCCGTCGTGTCCTCGGGACCCGTTCGGGGTGGTCCCGTCGAGCCGCGCGCGACCCAGCTGGGGAACGAAAGTCGCGCGGTCCCGGCCCGTCACGCCCCGTGTGGTCGAAGCGATACAGAGTCCAACGGCGATGACGCTGCGTCGTGACGCGTCACGTCTGGTGACCACCCGGTCGGGGCGGATCTCCCGCATCCAGGTGTGAACGACGCGGACCGTGTCTCGTTAGGGTGCGCCGGTGAGTTCCCAACGCCCGCTCGCCCTGGTCACGGGGGCCTCGCGGGGCATCGGGGCGGCCGTCGCGACGGCGCTCGCCCCCACCCACGACCTGCTGCTCGGCGGCCGGGACGGCGCCACGCTGACCGCTGTCGCGGAGCGGCTCGGGGCACGGGCGCTGCCGTGGCCGGTGGACCTCACCGACCCCGGCGCGCTGGCCGCGGCGACGGAGCGCATCGACGAGCTCGACGTCCTCGTCCACTCGGCCGGGGTGGGGCTGCTCGGCACCGTCGAGGAGCTGTCCGCGGACATCTGGCGCCGGCAGTTCGAGGTGAACGTCGTGGCCGTCGCGGAGCTGACACGGCTGCTCCTCCCGGCGCTGCGGGCCGCGCGGGGCACCGTCGTGTGCGTGAACTCCGGGGCGGGCCTGAACGCGCGGCCGGGCTGGGGGTCGTACGCGGCGTCGAAGTTTGCGCTGCGGGCGTTCGCGGACTCGTTGCGCGCCGAGGAGCCGTCGTTGCGGGTCGCGTCGGTGCACCCCGGCCGCGTCGACACCGACATGCAGCGGGCGGTCGTCGAGCACGAGGGCGGGACCTACGACGCGGCCCGCTACCTGCGCCCGGGGTCGGTGGCCTCGGCAGTGCTCTTGGCGGTGACGGCGACGGCGGACGCCCACGTGACCGAGGTGGTCGTCCAGCCGAGGGGCTGAGTCGTCGGCGCGCGTGTCGAGACGGGCGCGGTGGCTCCGTCCCCTGCACGGCAGCTCGTGCACACCACAGGAGGGGCAGCGCCATGACCGTCCAGCGCATGGACCACGCGGGAATCGTCGTCGAGGACCTCGCGGCCGCCGTCGCGTTCTTCGTCGAACTAGGCCTGGAGCTCGAAGGGCGGGCGACCGTCGAGGGCGACTGGGTGGACCAGCTCGTCGGGCTCGAGTGCGTCCGCGCGGACATGGCGATGCTGCAGGTCCCCGGCGGCCGGGGCCGGGTCGAGCTGTCCACGTTCCGCTCGCCGACGACCGCCGCCACCGCCCACCGGGAGCCGGTGAACACCCCGGGCATCCCGCGGCTCACGTTCGTCGTCGACGACGTCGACGAGGTCTTCTCGCGTCTGCGCGCCCACGGCGCCGAGCTCGTGGGCGAGATCGCGCAGTACGACGACATCTACCGCTACGGCTACGTCCGAGGGCCCGGCGGCGTCATCCTCGGGCTGGTCCAGGAGCTCGGGTGATCCGCCGGCTGGCCCGGCCCGACCGCTCGGGCGACGATGTGGCTCCCGACCCGAGGAGGACCCGCCCGTGGACCCGTCCGACTTCGCCGACGTCCTCGCCTCGGTGCGCGAGTTCGTGCGCGAGCAGGTCGTCCCGCGCGAGGACGAGATCGAGGAGGCCGACGAGGTCCCCGAGCCGCTGCGCGAGGCGTGCAAGGCGATGGGGCTCTACGGGTTCGCGATCCCCGAGGAGTACGGGGGCATCGGGCTGTCGATGAGCGAGGAGGTCGAGCTCGCGATGGAGCTCGGCTGGACCACGCCCTCGCTGCGCTCGCTCTTCGGCACCAACAACGGCATCGCGGGCCAGGTGCTGCTCACCGGGGGTACCGGGTCCCAGCGCGCCGAGTGGCTGCCGCGGCTGGCGTCCGGCGAGGTCGTCGCGAGCTTCGCGCTGACCGAGCCCGACGCCGGCTCGGACCCGTCGTCGCTCTCGACGAGGGCGGTGCGGGACGGGGAGGAGTGGGTGCTCTCCGGCACCAAGCGCTGGATCACCAACGCCCCGCTCGCGGACGTGCTCATGGTGTTCGCGCGCACCGATCCCGACGCGGCGCCGGCCCGCGGCATCTCGACGTTCCTGGTGCCGACCTCGAGCGCCGGGGTCTCCTTCAGCCCCCACGACGCGAAGATGGGTCAGCGCGGGTCGTGGACCTGCGAGGTCTACCTCGACGACGTGCGGGTGCCGGCGGTGAACCTCGTGGGCGGTGAGAGCAATGAGGAGGGCCAGGGGGGCCTGCACCGCGGGTACGTCACCGCGCTCAAGTGCCTGGCGCACGGCCGGCTGCACATCGCGGCGCTGTGCATGGGGATGGCCGCGCGGCTGGTCCACGAGACGGTGGCGTTCGCCTCGACCCGCGAGCAGGGCGGGCACGCGATCGCCACCTACCAGCTGGTGCAGGGCCTCGTCGCCGACTCGGTGACCGACTGGCACGCCGGGCGCGCCCTGGTCCGCGAGGCGGCCCGGGCCTACGACGACGGGTCCGACAAGGTCACCGGCCCGTCGACGGCCAAGTACTTCTGCTCCGAGGCCGTCGGGCGGATCGCGGACCGGGCGGTGCAGGTGCACGGCGGCTCGGGCTACATGCGGGGTGTCCCGGTCGAGCGCATCTACCGCGACGTGCGGCTCTTCCGGATCTACGAGGGCACCAGCCAGATCCAGCAGGTGATCATCGCGCGCGGCGCCCTCGGCAAGGCCGCCCGCGGCTGAGCCGGCGCTCGCGTGTCCACCGGGACACCACGGGCCCGACCGGCGGCCCGGGACAGCCACACCGTCCCGATGATCACCAGGCGACCCCCGTCGACAACGGTCCCGGGCCGACGCCGGCTCGGACCCGTCGTCGCTCTCGACGAGGGCGGTGCGGGACGGGGAGGAGTGGGTGCTCTCCGGCACC
>NZ_DASXJD010000183.1:0-13034 GCF_036497585.1 Actinomycetospora sp.
TTTTCGTGATGTCAGGGGTGCCGTGAGCCGGGTCCCGACGGCGGGCGGTCGGCCGGCGGGCTCCCGCGCAGGCGACCGCCGAGCGCGGTGTGACCCTCGCCGACCGCCCGACCGGCCCTCCCCGTGGGGCTCTACGGAGCAGTGATCGGTGGTCCGGAGCGGTCACGGGCGGGTTCTCGGGGTCCGTGGTGCTGACGTCACCTGGGCGATTCGTCCGGGTCGGCGTGACCGGTCGTCGCGGTGTGTGGCGCGGTGAGTCGTCCCCGTGACGCGGTGGGTGGTCGGGGGCGTGTCGGTTCCGCCGGGGGCCGGGCCGGGTCGGGTTCTGCCCTTCGCTCGAAACACCACCCGGTCGACAGTCCGACATGAACAGTCTGGAATGGCGAAGTACGGTCGGTGCTATGACCGCCACCGAGCCCACCGCCGCCGCCGTCCAGGCCGCCCGCGCGGTGCGCGTCGGACTCGGCCGCCTGCGCCGCCGGCTGCGCGAGAACTACGACCGCGCCGAGCTGTCGGCGTCCCAGACCGGGCTGCTCGGCCGACTCGAGCGCGAGGGCCCGGCCACCGCCAGCGAGCTCGCCGCCGCCGAGGGGGTGCGCCCGCAGTCGGTCGCGATGTCGATCGCGGCGCTCGAGGAGCGCGGCTTCGTCGCCCGCACCCCCGACCCGAACGACGGCCGCCGCCAGATCGTCGCCGTCAGCCCCGCCGGCCGGGACCTCCTCGAGAGCTCCCGGGCCGCGGGGGAGGGCTGGCTCGCGGGCGTGATCGGCGAGCGGCTCACCGAGGCCGAGTGCGCCACGCTCGTCGAGGCGATGGCGCTGCTGGAGCGGGTGATCCAGCGATGACCGCGCTGCTCGCCCGCCTGCGCCACCCCGCCGACTCCGGGGCGTTCGACCGCCGGCTCATCGCCCCGATGGTGCTCGGCTCGATCCTCAACCCGGTCAACTCCTCGCTCATCGCGGTGGCCCTGGTGCCCATCGGGATCGCGCTGGGCGCCCCGGCCTCGGAGACGGCGTGGCTGGTGTCGGGGCTCTACCTCGCCACCGCCGTCGGGCAGCCCGTGACCGGGCGGCTCGTCGACCTCTACGGCCCCCGCCCGCTCTACCTCGTCGGGACGGCGCTGGTGGGCCTCGGCGGGCTGCTCGGCGCGCTCGCCCCCGACATCTGGACCCTCGTCGGCGCCCGCGTGCTACTCGGCCTCGGGACGTGCGCCGGCTACCCGGCCGCGATGTCGCTGGTGCGCGGCGAGGCGGCGCGGACCGGGCGCGACAGCCCGGAGGGCATCCTCACGCTGCTCTCGGTCTCCACCCAGACCATCGCGGTGATCGGGCCGACCCTCGGCGGGCTGCTCATCGGCCTCGGCGGCTGGCGCGCCACGTTCACCATCAACGTCCCGCTCGCCGTGGCCTGCCTCGTCGTCGGCTGGCGCCGGCTCCCGCGCGGCATCCGCCGCGAGCGCTCCACCAGCCTCGCCGCGGCGATCGATCCGGCCGGGATCGCGCTGTTCACCCTCACCCTCCTCGCGCTGCTGCTGGTCCTGATGCACCTGTCGTGGTGGCCGCTGCTCGCCGTCGTCGCGGCCGCCGGCGCCGCCCTCGTCGCGTGGGAGCTGCGCGCGCCCGCGCCGTTCCTCGACCTGCGGGTGCTCGGCGGGAACCGTCCGCTGCTGCTCACGTTCCTGCGCGCCTTCCTCACGGCGACGGTCGTGTACTGCCTGCTCTACGGCTTCACGCAGTGGCTCGAGGAGGGCCGCGGGCTCTCCGCCTCCGGGGCGGGCCTGATCCTGCTGCCGATCTTCGTGACCGGGATCGGGGTCGCCGCGCTCACCGGCCGTCGTCGGGAACTGCGCGGCAAGCTGCTCGTCGGCTCGGCGAGCCAGGTGGTGCTCGCCGGGCTCATGCTGCTGCTCGGCCCGACGAGCCCGATCTGGCTGATCGTCGTGGTCGCCGTCGTCGCCGGGGTGCCTCAGGGGCTGAACACCCTCGCCGTCCAGAACGCGGTCTACCGCCAGAGCGACCCGTCCCGCGTCGCCTCGTCGGCCGGGCTGATGCGGACCTTCTTCTACCTCGGCGCGATCGCCGCCTCGGCCACCGGCGGCCTCGCCTTCGCCCACGGCGCGACGACGCCGGGTCTGCACGTGCTCGCGCTGGTGATGCTCGCCGCCGCCGCGCTGTTCCTCGTCATCACCCTCGCCGACCGCTCCCTGGGCCGGCTCGCCCCCCGCGAGGACTCCCCGTGACGCTCTCCACCCTCGACCCGGTCCCCGCGCTCGTCGTCGTCGATCTCCAGCGCGGCGTCGTCCCAGGCCGGAAGACCAAGCACAGCGTCGAGGCGATCTTCCCGAGGACCGGCGAGACGCCGACGACGGCGGAGGTGCTCGCGGCGCTGACCACCGCGACGGCCGGGGTCTGATCGCGCCGGACTAGCGTGGCCGCCGTGGCCAGCGACGACGGCGCGACCGTCACCATCGAGGTCGTGGAGGTGCTCGACGACGCCGTCCGCTCCGCCGTCGAACGGCTCCTGCCGCAGCTCTCGCGCAGCGCGGCCTACGACGAGCAGACGCTTGCGTGGGTGGTCGCGCACGAGGCGACCACGCTGTTCGTCGCCAAGCTCGAGGGCGCGGGGGGTGCCGACGGTGTCGTCGGGGCCCTGACGCTCGTGATGTATCCGCTGCCGACGGGGCTGCGGGCGCACGTCGACGACGTGGTGGTCGACGACATCGTGCGTGGTCGCGGGGTCGGGGAGGCGCTGGTGCGGGCCGCGCTGGACCGGGCCGTCGAGGTGGGGGCGCGCACCGTCGACCTCACCTCCCGGCCCGCACGGGAGGCCGCGATCCGGCTCTACGAGCGCGTCGGGTTCCGGCGGCGCGACTCCACGCTGTTCCGCTGGGAGCCACCGCGCGACGAGGGCTGATCCTCGGATTAGCGTCCGGGCATGACCGATCTCCCCGCGGCGGACGCGAAGAACTGGGGCGGGCGCCTCCCGCGCAATGAGACGCTGGACCTCGACGACGAGCAACGGGCCGTGGCGGATCGGATCCGGGACCGGAGCGTGCGCTGGGCGGAGCGCTCCGGGTTCGCGCCGACCGACGACCAGGGCGGGCTCCTCGGGCCGTTCAACGCGTTCGTGCTGCGCCCCGGCCAGGCGCAGGGGTTCAACCAGTGGGTCCAGCACGACCAGAAGCACTCGTCGTTGCCGAAGGCGATCCGCGAGGTCGTGATCCTCACCGTCGGGCTGGCCTGGGGCGCCGACTACGAGATCTACGCCCACCTCGCGGTCGGGCGGGCGGTGGGGCTCTCCGAGACGGTGATCTCCGGCCTGCGGTCGGGGTCGACGGAGGGGTTCACCCGCGACGAGACGACGGCCCACCGGTTCACCGACCAGCTGGTGCGCACCCACCGCATCGACGACGAGACCTACGCGGCGGCCGAGGAGGCGTTCGGCCGGGACGGGGTGCTCGACATGGTCCACCTCATCGGGATGTACCTGGCGACGTCGGCGCTGCTCAACGCGTTCGAGGTGCCGGCTCCATAGGTGCGACTTCGTCGCTTGTGAGCACTTTCCGGGGCTATGACCACGGAAAGTGCTCACCTGCGCGAAGCGCACCTGATGGATCGTCTATCAACAGACGGTCGACGAGACGATCGCGACGGTCGCCGTCCCGTCCATCCAGCGGGACCTCGGCTTCGACACCGGGTCGCTCACCTGGGTCGTCAACGCCTACCTGGTCGGCTTCGGCGGATTCCTGCTGCTCGCCGGGCGGCTCGGCGACCTGGTCGGCCGCGGCCGGATGCTCCTCGCGGGGATGGCGCTGTTCACCGTCGCCTCGCTGGCGTGCGGCCTCGCGCCCGGCCCGGGGTGGCTCGTCGTCGCGCGGTTCGTCCAGGGCGTCGGGGGAGCGCTCGCGACGGCGGTCGCCCTCGGGATGCTCGCCGCGCTCTACCCCGACGACGCCGGGCGCGGCCGCGCCATGGGCACCTACGCCTTCATGGGTGCGGTCGGCGCCTCGACCGGCCTGGTGCTGGGCGGGCTCATCACCGCGGCGGCCGACCGGGGTGGCAGCGGCGGCGCTGCTCGCGGGGTTCGTCGTGCGACAGGCGCGCGCCGCCGAGCCGATCCTGCCGCTCGGGGCGCTGCGCTCTCGGGTGCTGGTCGGGGCGAACCTCGCGCACGCCTGCTTCGTCGGTGCGATGTTCACCTTCCAGTTCCTCGTCACCCTCTACCTGCAGCAGGGTGCTCGGGTTCTCGCCGGCGCTGGCCGGGCTGGGCATCGTCCCGATCGCCGGCGGGATCGCGGTGGTCGCGACGCTCCTGTACCCGCGGGTCAGCGGCCGGGTCGGGCAGGCGCCGACGCTCGTCGTCGGGCTGGTGCTGGTGGTGGCGGGCCTCGCGCTGCTGGGGCGGATCGCGCCGGCGAGCGGTTACGTCGCGGGGCTCCTGCCGAGCGTGCTGCTCTTCGCCGTCGGCGGCGGGCTGACGCTGCCGTCGATGATGGTCGTCGCGATGTCGGCCGCGACGTCGCGCACGATGGGCCTCACCTCGGGGCTGCTCAACACCTCCCAGCAGGTGGGCGGAGCGGTCGGGCTCGCGGCGCTGTCGGCCGTGGCCGCCGCGGTCACCGCCGGGGCGCTCGAGGCGGGCGCGGCGCCGGCGACGGCGCTCGTCGCGGGGTACGCGCTCGCGTGGACGCTCGCCGCGGGCCTGGCCGGGGTGGCGCTGCTCGTCGTCCTGGGCCTGCTCGTCGTGCCCACCCTCCGACGGCGGGGCGGGCCGGCCGGGTCGCCCGCGCAGGACCGGGAGCAGCCGTGCCCCGCGCACTAGGATCGCGGTCATGGCCCCCTCGCCGACCCCGCCGGCGGTCGACCTGGCCTTCCTGGTCAACCAGGTCTCCTACGCCCTCGCCGCGCGCATGGGCGAGGCGCTCGCGGGCCTCAACCTGACCGTCTCCCAGTACTGCGTGCTCTGGAAGGCCCACGAGAAGGAGCGCACGCAGATCGAGATCGCCGAGGAGGGCGCGCTCGACAAGAGCACGGTGGTCAACGAGGTCGACCGGCTCGAGCGCGCCGGCCTCGCGACCCGCCAGGTCCACCCCACGGATCGTCGGGGCCGCGTCGTGGTGGTGACCGATGCCGGTGTCGACGTCCTCGGTCGGGCCCACCGGGCGGTCGCGGCGGTGCACGACGAGGCGCTGAGCGACCTGCCCGACGACCGCCGCGAGGTGTTCCTCGCCGACCTGGCCGCTGTCGCCGGGGGAGTGCTCGCCACCCCCTCGCACGTGAGTGCGCTACGCCGACGCCGGAGGCCTGCCGCGCGCACCTGATCTCGCCGAGTGGACCGGGAGGGCTGCCGAAGCGACCGTGGCAGTCCACTCGGCGCCGGGGGTCGGCCACGGAGCCGGCCGAGTGGACCCGGAGGGCTGTGGCGGCAACCGTGGGTGTCCCCTCGACGGGCACCAGGAGTGCGCTACCCGGCCTCGGCGCGGGCCTTGAGGCTCGCGGCCTCGGTGTCGACGAGTCGCACGACCGTGCGCCGCGCGAGCGGGCCGACCACCGGCGCCAGCACCCCGTCGACCCCGAAGGCCAGATCGACGCGGCAGTGCTCCGGGCCGAGGCTCGTGACGCGGTGGTCCGCCCACTGCCGGAACCCGGTCTTGCGGGCCGCCCAGAGGAAACGGTGGTCCTCGACGGCGAGGACGGTGTAGACGTCCGTCCGGTGGCCGGGCTGGCGGACCCGGACCGGGACGCCCGGCTCGAGCCGCGGGCCCTGCAGCTCGACGGTGCTCATCGTCGGGGTCCAGCTCGGCCAGGCCTCGACGTCGTGCACGAGCGACCACACCCGTTCGGCGGGGGCATCGACGTCGACGGTGGTGCGGTAGAGCATGGCGGCTCCTCCGGTCCGCGGGGGAGTTCGATCGTGACGCGGACACGGGTCGTGGTCCAGCGTCCTTCCGGGCCGAAGGACGCGCTCGGTCCACCGGATTGCGTGCAATCGGTGGAATCCGTCCGGAGCTCGGGCCGGATAGGTTCTCGCCCATGACCGTCATCGCCTTCCCGGCCGCGTCGTCCGGCCCGCCGTCGGCCCCGTCCTCGGCCAAGGAGGCGCGGGCCGCCGACGTGGCAGCCGGGACCGGGACGGGACGGATCATCGCCCGCTCATTCGAGCGCCTGGCCGCGGCGGTGGTCGACCGGGCCGCCAGCGCGGCGGCGGACAAGGTCGACGACGTCGCCGAGCGGCTCGAGGGGATCGCGCAGAACGGTGGGGTCGGGCTCGGCGCCGCGTTCGGGGCGGGCAGCGCGATGATGGCCGGGAAGAACCCGGTGTGGGGCGCCGTGAAGGGGGCCTGGGGAGCGCTGTCGACCGGCAAGAAGGTCGCCATCATCGTCGGGCTGGTCCTGCTCGGGGTGCTCAGTCCGGTCGCCCTGGTGCTCGTGCTCCTCGGGCTGCTGGTCGCCGCGATCGTGAAGGCCGCGAACTGAGCATGGGAGCGGATGTGGTCGCTGGAGGGACCAATTCCGTTCACAGGGGCCGCAGGCCCTCCAGCAGTTCCGCGGCCCGCGCCCGGAAGCGCTCGACGTTGCGCAGCTTGACGTCCTCGTAGCCGCGCACCAGGTCGGGCAGCTCGGCCACCACGACGACGACGTCCACGGTCTCCGGCCCGAGCTGCGCCACGGCCCGCCGCACCGCCTCCTGGTACTCCCCGACGAGGGCCCGCTCCACGGCGCGCACCTCGGCACGGCCGAAGACGTCGAACGGAGTGTGCCGAAGACCGCGGGCCGCGCGCAGCGCCCGGAAGGTGACCGCCGCCGTCCGCCCGCGCAGCCGGATCTTGTGCTGCATCCCGAGGGCGCGCAGCACCGGCGGGTGCAGCATCACCGAGACGTCGGCGTCGGCGCCGTACTCGGCCTCGCGGTGGGCGACCTCCACCGGGTCGAGGTGCAGCCGCGCGACCTCGTACTCGTCCTTGTAGGCCATGATCTTGTGCAGGCCGCGGGCGTACGCGCGGGCGACCCGCGACCCGTCGTCGGGACCCACGCCTCGTTCGCCAGCGCGCTCACCCGGCGCACCTCCTCGGCGTAGCGCCGGGCGTAGGCCTCGTCCTGGTAGCCGGCCAGGTCGGCGATCCGGGCCGCGAGGACGTCCTCCAGCCCCTCGAGCTCCCCGGCCAGGGCCGCGGAGCGCGCGTCGACCGCGACCACCGGCGGGGCGGGCGGGACGAGTACGGCGAGCACGGCGTCGGGGTCGATCGCCGCCGCCCGGCCCCACCGGAACGCGGCGAGCGTCGTCTCCACCGCGGCGCCGTTGAGGCGGATCGCCTGCTCGAGCGCCTCGGCGGAGACCGGAACGACGCCGTGCTGCCACGCGGCGCCGAGCAGCAGGACGTTGGCCGGCATGTGGTCGCCGAAGAGCGCCTCGGACAGCCGCTGGGCGTCGACGGGGTGGACCTCGCCGGTGGCGGCGCGGATCGCGTCCAGCGCGTCGTCGGGGGAGCCGGGCAGCACGACCCGGCCGGTCACCATCGCCGCGGTCGGGCTCAGGGAGGTGTTGACGACGGCGACCGTGTGGCCCGGCCGGACGACGCCGAGGGTGGCCGGGTCGGCGGCGCCGAGCAGGTCGAAGCCGACGAGCACGTCGGCGGTGCCCCGCGAGGCCCGCAGCGACCACCCGGGGCGCGGGCACCGTCCCGTAGAGGGCCTGCCGGAGGTGGCCCTCGAGGAACGGGACCTTGTCCTCGACGACGAGGATCTCCTCGAGATCGGCGGTCATCCCGGCGAGGGTCTCGTCGTCGACCGGGAAGGGCATCGCGAGGCGCACCAGGCGCACGCCCAGCGCGTCGAGCTCGGCCTCGCCGAGCCCGAGGTCGTCGAGCGCGCGCTGCACCGTCGCGAACCCGGTGCCCGACGCGACGATGCCGAGGCGGGCGTGGCGGGCGGAGAAGGTGATCCGGTTGAGGCCGGTGTCGCGGGCGTAGGCCTTCGCGAGGTCGAGGCGGCGGGTGAGCACGTCGTGCTCGGCGTCCAGGGCCGGCGGGCCGACCAGCGGCGGGGGCGTCGGACGGGTCTGTGAGGGTGGGTGCGGGATGCCGAGCAGGTCGGGGTGCAGGGCGCCGAGGTCGACGGTGGCCGAGGCGTCGGCGATGTCGGCGATGATCTTCAGGCCGGTCCAGAGCCCGGTGGCCCGCGAGAGCGCGACCGCGTGCAGCCCGAGCTCCTCGTTCACGCCCGGCGTGAACACCACCCCGGCCGGGTCGAGGTGGCGGCGGCTGCGCTCGATCTCGGAGTCCAGCCCGCCGAGCGGGGAGCCCTGGTAGCCGGAGACGAACACGCGGGTGTCGTGGCCGCGGGCGTCGTCGAGCCGACGCTGGTCGAGCAGCAGCCGCACGATCGCGTGGATGCCGGACATGAGCGCCCGTCCGCCGGTGGCGGTGTAGCGGTCGTCGAGCGTGACGGTCATCGCTGCTCCTCCCGAGGTGCGGGCTCATCGCAGCGCGGGGACCGGTCCTCGTGCAACGATCGTCAGCCGATCCCTGGACCGGTCCGGGGCGGGCAGACCAGTGGTCGGTGATCCGCGTCAGCGGGGGAGGAGCTGGGCGTGGCGACCGTCGAGGTCGTCGACGCGCTCCACGCCGAGCAGCTGCAGCGTGCGGATCGCCTCGGCGCGCAGGATGTCCAGCGCGCGGGCCACGCCGGCCTGGCCGCCCGCCATGAGCCCGTAGAGGTACGCCCGGCCCACCAGCGTCGCGCGGGCGCCGAGCGCGCGGGCGGCGATCACGTCGGCCCCCGTCGTCACCCCGGTGTCGACGAAGACCTCGGTGCGGTCACCGACGGCGGCGACGACGTCGGGCAGCAGGTCGAGCGGGGTCGGGGCGCGGTCGAGCTGGCGGCCGCCGTGGTTGGAGACGACGAGTGCGTCGGCGCCGAGGTCGACGACGGCGCGGGCGTCGTCGACGTGCTGGACGCCCTTGACCACGAGGTGGCCGGGCCACTGCTCGCGCAGCCAGGTGAGGTCGGCGGCGACGGCGGTCGGGTCGAACATGTGCGCCACGAGCTCCTCGGTGGTGCCGTGCCAGGAACTCATGGACGCGAACTGCAGCGGCTCGGTGGTCAGCAGGTTCGCCCACCACGAGGGGTGGCGCGCCATGTCGGCGAGGGTGCGGGCGGTGAGCGAGGGCGGGATCGTCAGGCCGTTCTGCGAGTCGCGCAGCCGGGCGCCGGAGACCGGGGTGTCGACGGTGAGCACGAGCGTGTCGTAGCCGGCCTTGCGGGCGCGCTCGACGAGGTCGGCCGAGGCGTCGCGGTCGCGCCAGAGGTAGAGCTGGAACCAGTGCCGGCCCAGCGGGGCCGCGGCGGCGAGGTCCTCGACCGACGTCGTGCCCATCGTCGAGAGCGCGTAGGGCAGCGAGGCGGCCTCGGCGGCGCGGCCGACGGCGCGCTCGCCCTCGTGGTGCATCATCCGCGTGAACCCGGTGGGTGCGAGGACCAGCGGCAGTGACGCGGTGGCGCCGAGGATCGTCGTGCTGGTGTCGACCGACCCGACGTCGCGCAGGATCCTGGGGGAGAACTCGACCCGGCTGTAGGCCTCGCGGGCGCGCCGCAGGCTGATCTCCTGCTCGGCGGCGCCGTCGACGTAGTCGAACACCGCCCGCGGGGCGCGCCGTCGGGCGACCGCGCGCAGGTCGGCGATCGTGAACGCCGACTCCAGCCGACGGCGGGTCGGGTCGAGCCGGGGGCGGCGCACGCGGAGCAGGGGCTTGAGCTCGGCGTAGCGCGGGAGCCGGCGTGACGTCATCGGTCGACCTCCTCGACGGCGACCCACCGCGGTGCGAGCCACCCGGGTCCGGCGACCGTAACGGGCGCGGGGCCAGATCGCCGAGTGGTCCCGCAGGGCGGCAGATCGCCTCGTGCCACCGCCCCGGGGGACAGCTCGGGGCGCGGACTACCGCCCGGCGGCGGGAACCCCCGGGACCGCGTCCCCGGCCGGGGGCTCGCCCGAGGCGGCGACGGTCGCGCCGCCGAGCGCGGGGACGGCCTGGTCGGTGCGGTAGTAGACCCAGGTGTCGCCGGGTCGGTGGGCGCTGCAGTCGAGGTCGGGGACCCGCACCGCCGCGGGGTCGGCGCACACCTCGCTGGTGGTCGAGTGCGCGTCGAGCCAGGCCCCGATCGCGAACACCACGACGATCGCCGCGAGTCCCACCCAGAGCGAGGCGAGCACGGCGTCGACGCGCCACCGCCGGCCTCCGGCCATCGTCGTCCTCCTCACCAGCAGCGGAGTACCCCCGCCGCGCCCACCCCAGGCTCTCCTCCACTCGTCCGGGAGGAACCGGACAGGTGGAGCAGGCGACAGCACCATTCGCCGCCATCGTGACGCTGCGTGTGCGGGGGGTGCCACGCATGTCGGATTCCGGCTCGGACATGGTTAGGCTTCCTAAGATCGTCACGGAGGACGAGGAGGCTGATGGACGCCGTGTCGGGGACAGGCGCGGGACGTGCCGGGGAGCAGGACCACGAGGTGATCGATCTCCTCGGGGTGGGTTTCGGGCCCTCGAACCTCGCGCTGGCGATCGCGATCGCGACGAGGGCGCCGGTGCGCACGGTGCGCGTCGCGCCGTCGCTGCCCGAAGCGTCGCGCAGCACGACGTCGCGATCGCCCGCTGGGTGTCCGAGGTCCCGGGCGGTCGTCGAGGTCGCCGAGGTCGGCGAGGAGGAGGAGCTGGTGTCCTCGGCCGATCTCGACGTGCGCTGCCTCCACCGTGACGGCGTCCCCGCGGGGGAGTCGACGCTGCTCGCCGAGGCGCTGGCCGTCTTCGAGTTCGAGTTCCCGACGGCGCGCGGGTTCGTCTGGGTGGCCGGCGAGGCAGCCTGCGTCAAGCCGATCCGCCGCATGCTGCCCAACCACGCCGCGCTCGACGCCCGGTAGGTGGACGTGGACGGCTACTGGCGCCGCGGCGTCGTCAACCACGACCACCACGCCGCCGACTGATCCACGACGTGGCTCCCCGGTCCACCACCTGTCGGGCGTCGCGGCCACGGTCCGGAACGGTCCACACTCGGGCCGTGAGCACGACGATCTGTGGGGCCCGGATCTTCGATGGCGAGCGCTCGCTGGGGGTGGGGACCGTCGTCGTCGAGGGCGACGTGATCACCGCCCTCGAGCCGGGGGAGCGGGAGCCCGTCGACGGGGACGTGGACGCCCGGGGCGCGACGCTGCTGCCGGGCCTGGTCGACGGGCACGTCCACCTGCGGGGCGCCGGGAACCTCGGCCAGGACCTGCGCCACGGCGTCACGACCGTGCTCGACATGTTCTCCGCCCCGCCCCAGTTCACCGCGATGCTGCGCGGCCGGGCCCGGCGCCGGGACGACGAGGCGGACCTGCGCAGCTCCGGGCTCATGGCCGGGGCCGTCGACGGGTGGCCCGCGGTCATGCTCCCGCCCGACCCGAGCGGCTGGCGCATGCCGGGCCTGTCCGGCCCGGAGGATGCCGAGCGGTTCGTCGCCGACCGAGTGCGTGAGGGCTCGGACTACCTCAAGGTCTTCGTGGAGAACGCCGCCGACGTCTCCCGGCCGACCCTCTCGCCGGAGACCGTGACCGCGGTGTGCGAGGCGGCTCGGTCACGGGGGCTGACCACCGTCGCGCACGCCCCGACCCGCTGGGCCTTCGCGACGGCGCGCGCGGCCGGCGTCGACGTCCTCACCCACCTGCCGCTGGACGGGCCGCTCGAGGACGACGGGCTCGGCGACCTCACCGTGGTCCCGACCATGACGTTGATGGCTGCCCTGACCGACCCGGCCTCCCCGCAGGCGCTCTTCACCGATCCCCGCCTCATCGCCCGGCTGTCGGCCGACGTCGTCGCAGCCCTGCGCGCCGGCGACCGCGGCGGCCTCCCGACCAGCTCCGCGCCCGGCGCCGCCTACGAGCACGCCGCGGCGAACCTGCGCCGGCTCGTCGAGGCCGGCGCGAGGATCGTCGCGGGCACCGACGCCAACGACGTGCCCGGGCGGCCGGCGGCGGTGCTGCACGGCGCGTCGCTGCACCTCGAGCTCGAGCTGCTCGCGCAGGGCGGGATGGCACCGGCCGACGTGCTCGCGGCCACGACCTCCCGGGCCGCCGACGTGTTCGGGCTCGCCGACCGCGGGCGGGTCGCGGTCGGGCAGCGGGCCGACCTGCTGCTCGTCGACGGCGACCCGACGGCCGACGTCACCGCCACCCGCGCGCTGCGCACCGTGTGGCGGGCCGGGGTGCCGCACGACCTCGCGCACCCGGTGGCCGCGGTCGGGTCCGATCACGTGGGGCCGGCGCGCGCGACCCACTGAGTCGACGAATGCAGGCTCGCTCGCCGCAGCGGCGGCAGGACGGCCGCGAGGGCCGCCGTCGCCACCACGCACACCGCCCCGCCGGCCGCGATCGCCGGGCCGGGCCCCGAGCAGGCGCGACGCCACCCCGGCCTCGACCCCACCCGCCGACAGCCCGACCGTGGCTTGCGCGAGCCACACGCTGGACACCCGGCCCTGCAGGTGGTCGGGCGTGGCGTCGGCGAGCAGGGCGCGGCGGAGGATCTCCGAGACCATGTCGGCGGCTCCGGCGACGGCGAGGAACCCTGCCGCCCACACCAGCGGGTCGCCGGCCGGCACCAGCGGGGAGAGCCCGAAGAGGCCGATCGCGACGCCGCAGAGGGCCACGGCGAGCAGCAGGACCCGGCCGGTGCACCGCACCGTGGTCGTCCAGCCGCTGGTCAGGGCCGCGACCCTCGCCCCGATGGCCGGCGAGGTGTCCCCGCCCGAGTGCCGGGCCACCGCGAGGAGGACGGCCGCGACGAGCACGTCGTCGACGCCGCCGCGGATGTCGCGACCCCCGCCGATGGCCGGCTGCACCTGGCGCTCTCCCACCGGCCCGGCGTCGTCGACGGCCCCGGCCTGCTCGACCGGCTGCTGGTCGCGCTCACCGCGCTGGCCCGCACGCCGGAGGAGGCCGTCGGCGCGCTCGACCTCCTCGACGACGCCGCCCGCGCCGCGGCGCTCGAGCCCGGCCCGGTGCGGGAG
>NZ_DASXJD010000184.1:0-19290 GCF_036497585.1 Actinomycetospora sp.
GAGGTGATCACCGAGACCAGCACCGAGGTCGCCGCCGAGGTCAAGGAGGCCGGTGACGAGGTGGCCTCGGAGACCCGCAGCACCACCCGCAAGGCGGCCGCGAAGACCGCCCCGAAGAAGCAGGGCCCGAAGAACGCGCCCGAGTCCGCGGCCACCACCGCCGCCGACAAGCGCGCCCCCCAGAGCTGACGCTTCCCACGACGCACGGCCCCGCCGCCACCGGGCTCCCCACGGTGGCGACGGGGCCGTCGTCGCGACCGACCCCGGTGCGACATGCACCGACCGGGGTGCGGAATGATGGCCGTCGAACGCTTGTTGATCGGTACAGTGACCGGCGCCTCCACTCCCCGGAGCGCCCGTCCGAACACCGCCGTACGTCACTGAGAAGGAGAGCTGTGGCCGTCACCGACGCCGGCAGCAACCGCGCGCAGGCCAGCGACCCCGAGCAGGCCCGCGAGGAACTCATCGACCGCGAGACCGCCGAGCTGAACGAGTTGCTCGACCGGATCGACGGTCTCACCTACGAGGCACGCCGCCGGCTGCGGCGCCTCGAGCACCACCGCCGTGGCGTCGCCCCCGAATGGACGTCGCTGCACGGCTGACCGCCCCTCGGGGGGACGTCAGGCGAGGCGCTCCCCCGAGGTCGCGACGAACGCGTGCGCCGCGTCGGCGTCCACCCGCAGCGCGATCGTGTCGCCGTAGCGGACCGTGGTCCGGCCCGGGCCGCGGACGACGAGCGTCGTGGCCTCGTCCTCGGCCATGTGCGCGTACAGGTAGGACTCGCTGCCCAGCTCCTCGACCACGTCGACCACGGCCTTGATCCCGTCGCCGGCGCCCTCCGAGTCGAGGGAGAGGTCCTCGGGACGCACGCCCACCGTCACGGTCTCCGCGGAGCCCGCGGCGTCCCGGATCGCGCGGGAGAGCGGGATGTCGACGCCGCCGAGCGTCACCCCGTCCCCGGAGCGGCGCAGGTCGAGCAGGTTCATCGCCGGCGAGCCGATGAACCCGGCGACGAACGCGTTGACCGGGCGGTCGTAGAGCTCGGACGGCGTCGCGTACTGCTGGAGCCGCCCGTCGCGCAGCACCGCCACCCGGTCGCCCATGGTCATGGCCTCGACCTGGTCGTGCGTCACGTAGACCGTCGTGACCGCGAGCCGGTTCTGCAGCGAGGCGATCTGGGACCGGGTCTGCACGCGCATCTTGGCGTCCAGGTTGGACAGCGGCTCGTCCATGAGGAACACCTGCGGCTCCCGGACGATCGCCCGTCCCATCGCCACCCGCTGGCGCTGACCGCCGGAGAGGGCCTTGGGCTTGCGGTCGAGGTACTCGGTGAGGCCGAGCAGCTCCGCGGCGTCCGCGACCCGCCTCGCCTGCTCCTCCTTGCCCATGCGCCGCATCTTCAGCGGGAACGCCATGTTCTCGCGCACCGTCTTCGCCGGGTACAGCGCGTAGCTCTGGAACACCATCGCGATGTCGCGGTCCTTGGACGGCACGTCGACGACGTCGCGCCCGTCGATGCGCACGCTGCCGGCGTCGATGGACTCCAGCCCGGCCAGCATCCGCAGCGCTGTGGACTTCCCCGACCCTGACGGGCCGACGAGCACGACGAGCTCGCCGTCGGTGACCGTCAGGTCGAGCTTGTCGACGGCCGGCTCGGCCCCGGGCGTGTAGATGCGCGAGGCCTGGTCGAACACCACTTCCGCCATGTCGGTATCCCCTTACTTCACGGCGCCGAACGACAGGCCCTGCACCAGCTTGTTCTGGGCGAACCATCCCGCGAGGACCACCGGCAGCGCCGCGAGCGTCGCCGCCGCCGAGAGCCGGGCCCAGTACAGGCCCTCGGAGGTGATGAACCCGACGAGGAACACCGGCACGGTCCCGGCGTTCGCCGCGGTCAGGTTCACCGCGAAGAAGAACTCGTTCCACGCGAAGATCACGCAGATCAGCGCGGTGGCGAAGATGCCGGGCGAGATGATCGGCAGCACCACCTCGCGCAGCGTGCGCCCGAGCGAGGCACCGTCGATCGACGCCGCCTCCAACAGCTCCTTGGGCACCTCGAGGAAGAACGACCGCATCATCCACACCGCGATCGGCAGGTTCATCGCGGTATAGAGGACGATCAGCGTCCAGATGTTGTCCAGCGCGCCGATCTCGTTGACCACGACGTAGATCGGGACGATCGCCGCGACGACCGGCAGCATCTTCGTCGAGATGAAGAAGAACAGGACGTCCTGGGTCTTCTCCACCGGGCGCAGCGAGACCGCGAACGCCGCGGGGGTCGCGAGGACCAGCACGAAGATCGTCGAGATCGCCGTGGCCGCCAGCGAGTTCGCGAGGTAGGGCCCGATACCGGCGTCGAACACCGCCCGGAACTGCTCGAGCGTCGGGCTGAAGAACAGAGTGGGCGGGTCGGTGTAGGCGGCGGCCTCCGACTTGAAGGCCGTGAGCACCATCCACAGCACCGGGAAGAAGAAGCCGATCGCGACGATCCACGTCAGCGTCGTCAGCAGGACCGGGCCGACCCGGGACGGCCGGCGGGGCCCCTCGGTCCGCGCCGGGGCGGAGGTCGTCGTCGAGGTCTCCTCGACCGTCGCGGCCATCAGCTCTCACCGCCTCTCATTGCGCCAGTTCCCCTATCGGCGTGCTCCCCTGTCAGCTTCATGACTCGCCTGCCGCACCGAACGACCGGAACACCAACCGCAGCGCGAACGTCGCGACGATGATCGTCAGGATCACCACGACGACGCCCATCGCGGCCGACTGCCCGATGTCGAAGCCGAGGAACGCCCGTTGGTAGATGTAGAAGGGCAGGTTCGCCGACGCCGTGCCGGGCCCGCCCTGGGTGATCATGTAGACGGCGTCGAACGTGTTCACCAGGTAGATCGCGCCGAGCACGATCCCCAGCTCGAGGAAGCGCCGCAGGTGCGGCAACGTCAGCTCGACGAAGATCGACCAGGCGCCGGCACCGTCGACGCGGGCCGCCTCGACCTGGTCCCCGGGCATGGACTGCAGGCCCGCGAGGAGCAGCAGCATCATGAACGGCGTCCACTGCCAGACCAGGGCCGCCATCACCGAGGCGAGCGGGTACTGCGAGATCCAGTCGATCGTCTGCCCGCCGAGCACGAAGTTGATGAGGCCGTAGGTGGGGTCGAGCAGCGTCGTCTTCCACAGCAGCGCCGCGGCCACCGGCGTGATGAGGAACGGGGTCACGAGCAGCGTCCGCACCACGCCGCGGCCGACGAAGTGCCGGTTCAGCAGCAGCGCGAGCAGCAGCCCCAGGATCACCGCGATGACCACCGAGCCGAGCGTCATGATGATCGTGTTGAGCGCGACCCCGCGGAACTGCGAGTCCGTGAACACGGCCACGTAGTTGTCGAAGCCCACGAAGTGCTGCGAGCCGGGCCGGACGAGGTTCCAGGACTGGAACGAGTAGTAGATCGTCAGCAGGAACGGGATCTGCGTGACGACGATCGTGAAGACCAGCGCAGGCAGCAGCGGTGCGCGGCGCACCCAGCCCTCGGACCGCGGCGAGCGCGTGGTCACGCCGCCGCTCGGCGCGGGCGGAGGCGACGCGGCGGGCCTTTCCAGAGTCGTTGTCACTGGTAGCTCTCCCCCACCGTCGCCGCGTACTCCTGGGACTGGTCGAGCGCCTGCTGCACGGTCTTCTGCCCGGCGATGGCGGCGCTCATCTGCTGGCTGACCCGCGTCCCGAGGTCCTGGAACTCCGGGATCCGCAGGAACTGCACGCCCTGGTAGGGCACCGGCTGCACCGTGGGCTGCTGCGGGTTCGCCGACTGGATCGCGTTCAGCACCGTCGGGCCGAACGCCGCCGCGGCCTGCTGGTACTGCGGGATCCGGTAGGTCGACAGGCGCGACCCCGGCGGCAGCGACGTCCAGCCGAGCTGGGTGCCGACCCGCTGCATGTACTGCTTCGAGGTCATCCAGCTCATGAACTTCCAGGCGGCGTCGGGGTGTGGCGAGGTCTTCGGGATCGCCAGCGACCACGAGTAGAGCCAGCCGGAGCTCGGGGTCGCGACGACGGGTGCCGGGGCGTAGCCCACCTTCCCGACGACCGTGGACTCGTCGGGGTTCTCGACGGTGCCCGCCGCGGACGTGGCGTCGTACCACATGGCCGCGTTGCCCTGGCCGAACTGCGTGGCGCACTCGGAGAAGCCGGCCTGCGCGGCGCCGGGCTCGCCGTAGTTGCGGACGAGGTCGACGTAGAACTGCGCCGCCTGCTGGACCTGGGGGCTGGTGAGCTGGGCGTGCCACTGCGGGTCGTACCAGCGGCCGCCGAAGGTGTTCAGCACGGTGTCGAACGGCGCCAACATCTCGCCCCAGCCGGGCTTGCCGCGCAGGCAGATGCCGGCCCGTCCCTTCGAACGGTCGGTCAGCTTCGCGGCGAGGTCCGCGACCTGCTGCCACGTCGGCTGCGCGGGCATCACCAGGCCGGCCTGCTCGAAGAGATCCTTGCGGTACATGAGGAACGAGGACTCGCCGTAGAACGGCACCGAGTACATGTGGCCGTGATAGGAGAGCGAGTCGCGGACCGTGGGGATGAAGTCGGCCGGGTCGTAGCCCGGCGTCGAGTCGACCAGGGGCTGCAGGTCGGTCAGCCAGCCGTTCTGCGCCCACTGCGGGGTCTCGTAGTTCGAGATCATGACGACGTCGAACTCGCCGCCGCCGGTGGCCACGCTGGCGGTGATCTTGGCCCGGGCCTCGTTCTCGGACAGCGAGACGAATCGCATCCGGATCCCGGGGTTCTCCGCCTCGAACTGCGGCGAGAGCTTGATCGCGTCCTTCATCTGCGAGTTGGACACGATGGCGACGGTCACCGTCTGCACCCCCGGCTCGGCACCGAGCGCGCCGGCGCCCGAGCAGCCCGTGACCAGACCCAGCAGGCCGACCGCGAGCACGGCGAGGAACGGGAGCCGTGCTCCTCGTCGCGGGCCGTGGGGGGCCCCGCGGCCCCGCGGCCCCGTCGCCCCGTCAGCTGCGCTGCGTCGCACGCCGCCTCCCCGAGCCGTGGTGTACGGACCCCGTGAACGAGTGACGTGGTTCACGTCATTGTCACGTCGGGCGACGGTAGGGCCGCGAACCGTGTCCGCGCAAGCGCTTGACCGAACTCTGCGGGGCGAATCCGGCCACGGCCTCGCCGGCGCCGTCCGGCGATCTTCCGAGGCCGGATCGCCCTCGCGGGGGCATCATTCGACGGCCGTCATTCGACGGCAGTGCGCGTGCAACGGGGTCCGGGAGGTCCAGCGGTGGTCACCATGGCCGATGTGGCTCGCCGGGCCGGCGTCTCCACCGCGACCGTCTCGCACGTCCTCAACAACACCCGCGCGGTCAGCGACGACACCCGCGCGGCGGTCCTCGCCGCCGTCGACGAGACCGCCTACACCCCGAACACCGTCGCGCGCTCGCTCGCGACCTCCCGCACGACCACCCTCGGCCTCGTCCTCTCCGCGATCTCCAACCCCTACTTCGGCGAGCTGCTCTCGGCCGCCGAGCGCGCCGCGGCCGCCGCGGGCTACACGCTGCTGCTGGTCGACCCGCACGAGGACCCGGCCTACGAACGCACCGTGGTCGCGCGGCTGCACCACCACCGCGTCGACGGGGTGGTCCTCGCGCCGTCGGCGCACCCCGAGGAGGCGCTGGGATACCTCGCGCGCCACGACGTGCCGACGGTGCTGCTCGACCGCCTCATCCCCGACGGACCGGCGGCGCGCCTCGACCAGGTCGGCAGCGAGAACTCCGAGGCCACCGCGACCCTCACGACGCACCTCGTCGAGCACGGGCACCGCCGGATCGCCCTGGTCGCGGGCCTCGCCGGGCTCGCCACGACCAACGAGCGGCGCGCGGGCTTCGTGGCGGCGCTGGACGCGGCGGGCATCCCGCGCGACCCGGCGCTCGAGGTGTCCGGGGAGTCGGCGACCGAACCGGCGCGCACGGCCATGGCCGGCCTGCTGGCGCTGCCCGAGCCGCCCACCGCCGTCGTCGTCGGGAACAACAGCATGACGATCGGGGTGATCGCGGCGCTGCGCGACGCCGGGGCCCGGGTGCCCGACGACGTGGCGGTGGTCGCGTTCGACGACTTCGCCTGGGCGGACCTGTTCGCGCCGCGACTGACGGTGATGGCGCAGCCCTTCGCGCAGATCGCCGCCGAGGCCGTGCGGCTGCTGCTGCGCCGCCGGGCCCATCCCGACGCGCCGGTCGAGGTGCTGCGCCTGCCGCCGTCGTTCGTGGTCCGGGAGTCCTGTGGGTGCGCTCCGCGCCCGTGAGCAGTAATCCGCCCTATGACACGGAATAGTGCTCACGGGGACGGAGCGCACATCATGGGCGCATGCCCACCTACGTCGCCGGGGTCGACTCGTCCACCCAGGCCACCAAGGTCGTCGTCGTCGATCCGGCCGACGGGCAGGTCGTCCGCGAGGCGCGGCGCACCCACCCCGAGGGCACCGAGGTCGACCCGCGGGCCTGGTGGAGCGCTCTGCAGGAGGCGCTCGGCGAGGTCGGCACCGACGACGTCGCGGCCGTCGCGGTCGCGGGCCAGCAGCACGGGATGGTGCTCTGCGGCGACGACGGCGAGCCGGTCCGCGACGCCCTGCTGTGGAACGACACCCGCTCGGCCGACGCCGCGCAGGACCTGATCACCGAGCTCGGCGAGGCGGAGGGCAGGGACGGCGCGCGGGCCTGGGCGGACGCCGTCGGGACCGTCCCGGTCGCGAGCATCACCGCCACCAAGCTGCGCTGGACCGCCCGCCAGGAGCCCGAGGTCGCCGGGCGCGCCTGTTCGGTGCTGCTCCCCCACGACTGGCTCACCCGCAAGCTGCGCGGGGACGCCGCCGAGCCGGTGACCGACCGCGGCGACGCGTCCGGGACCGGCTACTGGTCACCCCACGAGGAGCGCTACCGGCCCGACCTGCTCGAGCTGGCGTTCGGGCGCACCCTCGACCTGCCCCGCGTGCTCGACCCCGGGCAGGCGGCCGGCCCCGGCGCGGGGCCGGCCCACGGGCTCGTCGTCGGGCCGGGGACGGGCGACAACATGGGCGCCGCGCTCGCGATCGGCGCCGGGGCGGGCGAGCTGATCGTCTCCATCGGGACCTCGGGCACCGTGTTCGTCTCCGTCGAGCGGCCGACCGCGGATCCCTCCGGGCTGGTGGCCGGCTTCGCCGACGCCCGGGGCCGCTACCTGCCGCTGGTGTGCACCCTCAACGCCGCGCGGGTGCTCGGCGTCGGGGCCGCGCTGCTCGGGGTGGACCCGGACGGGTTCGACGAGCTCGCGCTGGTCGCCGACCCGGGCGCCGGCGGGCTGGTGCTCGTCCCCTACCTCGAGGGCGAGCGCACCCCGGACCGACCGGACGCCACGGGCACGATCACCGGCCTGACCGGCGCGAACGGCACCCGGGAGAACCTCGCCCGGGCCACCGTCGAGGGCATGCTGTGCGGGCTCGCCGCCGGGCTGGACGCGCTGGCCGACGTCGGCGTGCACGGCGAACGGGTGCTGCTCATCGGCGGCGGCAGCCGGTCGCGGGCGGTCGCCGGGATCGCCCCCGCCGTGTTCGGGACCGACGTCGAGGTGCTGGCGTCGGCGGAGTACGTCGCCCTCGGCGCCGCACGCCAGGCGGCCTGGGCCCTGCACGGCGAGGAGCCCGGGTGGCGGATCGAGCGCGACGTGGTGGTCGAGGCGACCGCCGCCGACCGGGAGGCGGCCCGGGCGGTCCGAACGGCGTACGCGGCGGCGGCACGATGACCCGGTGACCGAGCCGCTCCCCCTGGGCGAGGACGACCTCGCCGACCCCGGACTCATCGCCCCCGGCGCGATGCGCACGCGCGGGTCGGTGCCGCCCGACGTCGTGCTGTGCTTCTTCCCCGAGGTCGTGGCCGCCGTCGCCGAGCGCGCCCGGGAGGCCGCGGTCCTGCACTCCGAGAACGGGCGCTCGCCGGTGCTGGTCCTGACGCGGCCGGACGGGACCGAGGTCGGCGTCGTGCACCCCGGGGTGGGCGCGCCGATGGCGGCGGTGACGCTGGAGGAGCTCGTCGTGCTCGGCGGACGGCGCTTCACCGCGGTCGGCGGCGCGGGCGTGCTGGTGCCCGAGCTCGTGCTGGGCCACGCCGTCGTCGTCGACTCCGCGCTGCGCGACGAGGGCACCTCGTTCCACTACCTGGCGCCCGGGCGCACCGTCGAGGCCGACCCCGACGGCGTCGCCGCGCTCGCCGCGTGCCTGCGCGCCGCCGACGTGGCCCACACCGTCGGGCGGACCTGGACCACCGACGCCGTCTACCGCGAGACGCGCGGGCGCACCGACCGGCGCCGCGCCGAGGGCTGCCTGACCGTGGAGATGGAGGCGGCCGCGCTGATCGCCGTCGCCCGGTTCCGCGGGGTCGCGTTCTCCCAGGTTCTCTTCGCCGGCGACTCGCTCGCGGGTCAGGAGTGGGACCACCGCCGCTGGACCACGGCCCGGGACGCGCGCCGGGCGCTCGTGGAGGTGGTCCTCGGCGTCAGTCTCCCATGACCAGCGTGAGGCCCATCGCGTGGAGGACCGGTCCGAGCGGCTGGAAGTAGGTCGTGCCGCCGAGGACGCAGTCGCCGCTGCCGCCGGAGAGCGTCCCCTGGGCCTGGGCGGAGTCGGGGGTGACGAACGGTCCGCCGGAGTCGCCGGGGTCGGCGCAGACCGCGGTCTGGGTCAGGCCGGTGATCACGGTGCTGCCGCCGTAGTTGACCGTGACGTCGGTGGCCTGCACCAGGCCGCAGTGGTAGCCCGACGTCGAGCCGGAGCGGCAGACCTGACTCCCGACGGCAGCCGGGGTCGCGCCGGTGACGGTGGGCCCGCCCCGGACCTGACCGCTCCCCCGCCAGGCCACGGTGTCGGTGACCTGCACGATCCCGTAGTCGGCGCCGGGGTAGTCGGTGCGCACCACGCTCCCGATCCGCCTCCGGTCGGGCCCGTTCCAGGTCGCGCCCTCGGCGGTGCAGTGCCCGGCGGTGAGCAGGTAGGTGGTCGTGTCGTGGCGCGCCGAGAAGCCGTCGGAGCAGCGGGTGCCTGTGGTGGTGATCGCCGTCCCGCCGACGAGCGGGGTCGCGGGGGCGCCGGGAGCCCCCGCCCCGGTGGCAGCAACGGCACGTTGCTGGCGTCTGACGCCAGGACGGCGCCGCTCACCCACCGGGCCGTCGAGCGGTCGGACCGGCGCCGACATCGGCTGCAGGCGGACCGCGGTGGGGTCCTGGTCGGCGACGAAGGCGCGGGCGTCGCGGGTGGCCGGGCCGACGACGGCGACGACGGTCTGGTGGGTCGCGGGATCGACCCACCAGGCGCTGACGTTGCCCGGCACCCGGTTGCGGCGGTCGTCCAGGCGCTCCTTGGCCGCCCGGCCGGCCCGGGGGTCGACCGTGGCGGAGCGCATCGTCGACCCGGGCCCGGGCGCCGGCGGGCTCGGCGTCGAGGCGAGCGCCGGGTTCCCGAGGACGACGACGGCGGCGAGGGCCGCGAGCAGGGAGCCGAGCGCGCGGGCCCGGAACGCAGGACGAGGGGGACGCACGCACGGGCTCCGTAGGTCAGCAGCACCAGATGGTTAGCCCGTGCAGCCTAGGAGCGAGTGGCGGCGTGGAGCCGGGCGACGACCCGGTCGGGTGACCGTGCCCCGCCCGACCCGTCGTGCCGGGTCGGGCGGGGCCGCCGGGTCACCGCGTCGGGGCCGGCCCGGCGTCGCGCAGGCCGGTCACCGTGAGGCCCTGGGGTCCCTTCGCGGCGACGATCCCGACCCGGTCGTTGACGGCGACTGCGGACGGCTGGCTCGCCGCCTTCTGCTTGCGGACCTTCGAGGTCGGGGTGAAGGCGTAGGTCGCGGTGAAGCCGTCGGTACTGCGCACGGTCACCGAGGTCGGGGAGGCAGCCGTGACGACGCCGCGCTGGACGTCGACGGTGCGGTCCCCCGCCTTGCCGTGCAGGACGACCTCGCCGTGCTCGGCGCGCCGGGCGAGAGCGCGGCGGGCCGGGCGGGCGGGGTGCTGCGCGCCCGGGGCCGGCGCGGAGGACGTGGGGGCCGTGGGGGTCGGGGGCGCGCTGGTGTCCGCGAGGGCGACCGCCGTCCCGTCCCCGGCGAGGGCGATGACGACGGCCGCGACGAGCGCGGGACGGGCCCAGGAGGTGCGCATGGTGTGTTCCGGTTTCCTCTCGCCGGTCGGTCGGACCCCACCACGAGAACCGAGATCCCGCCGAATGCGCGGGTCCTCCCGGTGCCCTTTCAGGGAATCGTCAGGAACGCCGGGAAATAGTTCCCCCGACGCCGCCGAGGGGCTCACGGAGGGCTCGGCTATCGTGACGCCGTGTCCGACCGCTGGGACCCGCGACCGCGTGGGCGAGGGCCGTCGCGGTCCGCCGCGCCCCCGCCGGCCGCGTCGCGCCCGCCGTCGGGACCCTCTGGATCCGGACGCGGAGGGTCCCGCTGGTCCACCGGCTCGTGGGGCCGCGGCGAGGGTCGTGGCCGAGGCGGCGGCTCCTCCCGACCAACGCGACCTCGACAGACGGGCACCTTCGCGGTCGGCCCGGGCTATCCGTGGCCGCTCGTCGCGGTGGGGGCCGTCGTCGTGACCGGCCTGCTCGCGTGGTTGCTCCTCCACCGCGCGGGGCTGCTCGGGCTGATGTGGCCGGTCGGCTACCTGGTGGTCTGCATGCTCGGCGTCGCGATGGTGCGTGCCGAGGCCGTCGCCGTCCCCGCCCTCGCCCCGCCCGTCGTCGCGTTCCTCGGACTCGTGATCGCGGCGATCATCACCGGGAACGCCGCGAGCAGCACACTGTTCCTGCTGGGCGTGTTCGCGCCGCTCGCGGAATTGTTCTGGTGGATGCTCGTGGCCACGCTGGCCTGTGCCCTCGTCGGTTTCGTGCGATTCCGCCAGGTCCGGCCGGGGTGGTCGCCGATGGGGGCGCTGCGCGGGTCGGGGGCCGGCTGATGGCGGGGCCCGGGGACGACCGCCCGGGCGGCTTCCGGATGCCGCGCCGCGGCGACACCCGTCCGGACGGCGGCCGACCTGGGCCGGCTCCGCCGCCCGAGGGTGGCCGGGCCCGCCCGGGGCCGCCGCCCGCGGGGCGACCGGCCCCCGGTCCCGCCGCGCCACGACCCGATGCGCGCCCGGCGCCTCCCCCACCGAACGGTGGCCGTCCGGCGCCGCCGCCCCGGCCGCCGTCGGGGCCCCCGCCGCCCGCGCCCGGCGGACGTCCCGCCCCGCTCCCGACGAAGGTCGCCCCCGTCCTCGAGCCCGACGAGGCGCCCGGGCGCGGCGTCGATCCCGACCCGGGCCCGCCCGGTGGCGGCGCCGACGGGCTGCTCGAGCGGGTACGGGCCGCCGCCACCAAGCGCGTCCTGGTGCTCGTCCTCGCGGCGGCCTCGGTCCTGCTGCTGCTCGTCAGCGGCGGGGTGGTGCTCGCGGCGCGCTCGATCGACTCCGGGCTGAGCCGCGTGGACGTCATCGGGACGTCGTTCGGCTCGGTCCTCGGCACCGACCAGAACATCCTGCTCGTCGGCCTCGACAGCCGGACCGACAGCTTCGGCAACCCGCTGCCCAAGGACCAGCTCGCCGCGCTGCACGCGGGCGCAAGCGACTCCGGCGGCGACTCGACCGACACGATCATCGTGCTGCACATCCCCGGCGGCGGCGGACCCGCGACCGGGTTCTCCATCCCCCGCGACTCCTACGTCGACCTGCCCGACGGCTTCGGCAAGCACAAGATCAACTCGGCGTACGCGTACGGCTCGAACGCGGCGCGCTCGGAGCTGGCGAAGGAGGGCGTCTCCGGCAACGACCTCACCGTGCAGGCGGGCGCCGCGGGCGCCAAGACGACGATCGGCGCCGTCGAGTCCCTGACCGGGCTGACCATCACCCACTACGGCGCGGTCAACCTGGCCGGGTTCGCCGACATCAGCCAGGCGATCGGCGGCGTGCCGGTGTGCCTGAACTCCGCGGTGAACGACACCTTCTCCGGGGCGAAGTTCAAGGCCGGCCAGCAGACGGTGGCCGGCCCGCAGGCCCTGGCGTTCGTCCGTCAGCGCCACGGCCTGCCCGGTGGCGACCTCGACCGGGCCCGCCGGCAGCAGGTGTTCCTCTCGAGCATGGCGCACACCGTGCTGTCGTCGGACACCTTGACCGACTCCGCCAAGCGCAACGCCCTCGTCGCCGCCGTCGACAAGGCCATCACCGTCGACCGCTCGCTGGACGTGCTGAGCCTCGCGACCCAGCTGCAGGGCGTCAGCTCCGGCTCGATCGGGTTCCACACCATCCCGATCGTCGACGCCAGCTACGACACCGGCGACGACGGCGAGGCGGTGCAGGTCGACCCGTCGGCGGTGCAGAAGTACATCTCCGACACCGTGTCCGGCTCGACGAGTTCGGGCTCGTCGGCGCCCGCGTCGAAGGCCTCGGGGGGCTCGTCGTCGAGCGGGTCCACGACGGCGGCCCCCGCCCCGGCCGCCAAGCCCAAGCCCGCGGTCCCGGCCTCCGACGCCGGGACGGCCGCCCCGACGGTGCCCTGCGTGAACTGAGGCCTCAGCGCAGTACGTTCACCGCCCGGGCGACGACGAGGGCGACCACCGCGAGCGAGACCGCGGACTGCACGAGCATCGTCAGCTTCGCCCACCGCGAGAGCGGCATGGTGTCGGTCGGGCTGAACGCGGTCGCATTGGTGAACGACACGTAGAGGTAGTCGACGAAGGTCGGCTCCCACTCGGGATCGATGTCGCGCGACTGCATCTGCGGGAACAGGAAGTCCGGGACGGTGCGGTCGCCGCGGGCCCGCGCCGAGGGCCCGCCGCGGTCGAACTGCCAGTACCAGAGCGCGAAGCCGATGACGTTGGTCGCCCAGATCGCCCCGCCGGTGGCGAGCAACGTGCCGGGATCGTCGGCGCCCCACCCCTCGAGCAGGTGTCGAACGAGCCGGACCACCGCGGCGCCGTTCGCGACGCTGACCAGGGCGGTGAGCGCGAGGCTCGTCGTCCGCCGCCAGCCCGGCTCGCGCTCGAAGCGGCCGGGGTTCGCCACGACGAGGACCGCCAGCACCGCGACCTCGACCAGCGGCATCAACCAGCGCGACCCGAGGACGACGTCGTCGGGCAGGCTCAGCTGGAAGCCGGCGGCGGCCAGGATCGCGAGCGCGACGGGCCACCGCCGTTCGTCCGCGGTGGTGCGACGCCAGGCGGGGAGGGCGGGCCGGCCGTCGGAGCTCACCGGTCCGATCCTGCCCGGGACGCTCCGACCGGGCTCAGCCGACCTCCTCCAGGGCGCGACCGGTCGTCCGCGGACCGAGGAGCCCGACGTCGAGGCAGAGGACGACGATGAGCACCGCTGACCCGCCGAAGACCGCGACCGGTCCGGCGCTCGCGAGCAGCGGCACCGCGATGAACGGGAGCACCGCCGACGTCGCGCGCGACAGCGAGTAGGCGACGCCGCTCGCCGTCGACCGGATCGCCGTCGGGAAGATCTCCGCCTGGTAGATGTGGAAGGAGTTCGAGAAGACGTTGCTCGACGACGTCAGCAGGAACCCCGCCAGGACGATCAGCCAGGGATCGGCCGCCGCCGCGAACACGATCCCGAACACCGCGATCGCCAGGGCCGACGCGATGATCAGGTGTTTGCGCTCGAAGCGCTCCACCAGCGGCACCGAGATCAGCGAGCCGATCGGGTAGCCGGCGAAGCTGAGCGCGGCGTAGCCGAGCGATTCGGTGATGTCGAACCCCTTGGCGACGAGCACCAACGGCGCCAGCGTCCCGAAGCCGTAGTAGGCCACCGTCTGCAGGATCTGGAAGACGAACAGCATGATCGTGCGGGTGCGGTAGACGCCGGTGAAGGCGATCCGGAGCACCTCGGACGTCGACCGTGCCCGGGGCCCGGCCCCGGCCGGTGGGTCGGCGGACCGTTCCGGGATGTGCTCGGCGGCCTCCGGGGCACCGGCCTTCGCCGCGATGCCGCGCACCACCGCCACGGCCTCGTCGCGCCGGCCGCGCGCCTCCAGCCACCGGGGCGACTCCGGCAGCACGCGGCGCATCCACAGCACGAACAGCGCGCCGAGGGCCCCGGCCACCAGCAGCCAGCGCCACCCGTCGACACCGGCGATCTGCTGGGCGGCGACGAGCTTCCCGCCGAGCAGGGCGGCCACCGGCACCCCGAGGAAGCCGATCGTGTAGGCCCAGGCGATGTAGCGGCCGCGGACCCGGGCGGGGAGGAACTCGGCGAGGTAGGTGTCGACGAGCACCAGCTCGGCGCCCAGCCCGATGCCCGCGAGGAAGCGCAGCACGAGGAAGACCTCGATGTTCGGCGAGAACGCCGCGAGCAGGCTGAACAGCGAGTAGGTGAGCAGGTTGAGGATGAACACGCGGCGACGGCCGAGCCGGTCGGACGCGATCGAGAGCACGTTGGCGCCCACGAACATCCCGAGGAAACCGCTGCCGACGACGGCGGCCTTCCCCAGCGACCCGAGCGCGAACTCCTTGGCGAGGATCGGGGCGAGCACGCCCCCGAGGAACACCTCGTAGAGGTCGAAGAACGACCCAATCCCGACCAGGACGACGATCAGCTTGTGCCACCGCGAGAGCGGCAGGGTCTCGAGGACCGCGCTCGCGCCCGTCGTGGTGGATGCTCCTGCGTGGGTCGCCATGGTCCCGCCTCCCGCGCTCGTCCGACGCCGATGTCGTGAGCACGGGAAACTACCCCGGACGTGTGCCCCGCGTCAGCAGCCGATGACGGTCGGTGCTCACCGCGACGGGGCTCCCGCCGGTCGGCGAGGGGCATGATCAGGAGTCCGGAAGCGACACGCGCAAGATTTTTCGACGCGACACGCGACCGAAGGTCGGATCTCCGTCGTCCGGGCTACGCGAGCTCGAACTCGGCCCGGCGTTCCTCGGGGACGAGGTCGACGTACTCCAGGTGCTTGGCGATCCAGCCCCGGATGTACGGGCAGAACGGCAGCACCGCGAGCCCGTGGGCCCGGGCGTCGTCGAGCGCGGCGCGGGCGAGGCGCCCCGCGAGCCCCTGACCGGTGTGGGCGTCGTCGACGGAGGTGTGGGTGAACGAGACGGTCGACCCGCCCGCTCGCCGGTGGTACTCCGCGAAGCCGACCGTCCCGCCGTCGACCCGGATCTCGTAGCGGTGCCGGGCCTCGACGTCGACCACGTCCGTGTCTCCCGTGGGACGCTCCACCTCGATCGCACTCTCCGCCATCGTGTCCTCCTCGCTGCGAGCCGTCCCCGCTCCATCATGCTCGGTCTGGCTCCCGAGATCCGGCTCTACGCCGACCCGGTCTGTCCGTTCGCCCACCTCGCGCTCCGCTGGCTCGACGAGGTCGGGCGGCAGCGGCCGGTCGCGGTCGAGGTCCGCCTCATGAGCCTGCGGTGCTGGGCGAGGCCGATCCCGACCGTCCTCCGGCTCACACCACGTCGTCGGAGACGGACCTCGTCACCGACGACCGCTGAGGTCAGGCGACGCGAGGCGCCAGTCCCCCGCCGACTCGTCCCACGCCATGCGCACCACCCCGCGGGCGCGGGCGGCCTTCGCGAAGCTCAGGAAGGACGCGAAGCCGTAGGTCTTCTCGGAGAAGTCGGAGCGACGCTTGCGGACGCGGTCCTTGAGTCCCGAGAGCGGCACACCGTTGCCGCTCCGGGACTCCTCCCCCACGACCTGGGCGAGCAGCCGGAACGCGTCGTCCTCGGCCGGCTCGTTCTCGGGGAACGACACCTCGGGGTCCCCGCTCGCGGAGCCCGCCGCGAGTTCGACGATGCGCTGGTCCTGCAGGTGGCGCAGCAGCTCCCCGAACCCGCGGAACCCGATCTCGGCCTCGTCGAACGTCGGGTCCTGGCGCAGGACCGCCCGCTTGAGGCGCGACGCGAGCACCGGACCGTCCCCCCGCCGCGCGAGGCCGGAGAGCGTCCGGGTCACCAGCCGGCCCACGGCCTCGTCGTCGGCCGGTTCGTCGGCGCCCCACGCGCCCTCCGCGCCCCCGGCCCCGGAGGCGGGTTCGGGCTGGGTGGCCGGGGCCGGTTCGGCGGGCGGCGCGGCGGCGTCGAGGAGGCGGTCGTAGTAGAGGAACTCGTCGCACGCGGGCGGGAGCAGCCGCGACGTCGACGAGGCGACCCCGATCCCGATGACCCGCTTGTCGAGCTCGCGCAGCTTGTGCACCAGCGGGGTGAAGTCGGAGTCGCCGGTGCCGATCGCGAAGGTCGTCACCCAGGACCGCTCGTAGGCGATCTCGACGGCGTCCACCGCCATCTTGATGTCCGCGGCGTTCTTGCGGGAGCCACCGAGCCGCTGCGGGATGTCGATGAGCTCGACCTGCGCGCGGGCGAGGAGGCGGCGGTCGTCGTCGAACGAGGACCAGTCGGCGTAGGCGCGTCGGGCCACCACCCGCCCGCGGACGGCGAGGGCGTCGGCCACCGGCGTCAGGTCGAAGGGGCTGACGCCGAGGCCCTCGCGGGCTCCGATCGCGAGGTTCTCGTAGTCGAGGAGCAGCGCGATGCGCTCCTCGCCCTCGTCGGGGTTGCCTGGCATGAGCTCAGCCTGTCAGGCCCGTCGATCAGCGAAGGATCTGGACCTGGTCGTAGGGCTGGAGGTTGTCGAAGAACTTCTCGGAGTCGGCGGCCGAGAGGTGCACACAGCCCGCGGAGGCCTTCTGGAGGCTGCCCTCGTGGAAGGCGTCCCCGGGGGCGAAGAAGACCGAGTTGTTCATCGGCGCGTGGTCGTACTCGTCGCTCTTGTGGTCCTTGTCCTTCCACATCACCGAGAAGGTCCCGATGGGGGTCTCGTAGCCCTTGCCGCCGGTCGTGATCGGGACGGGACCGTCGATGACGTGGCCCTTGCCGTCGGTGAGCCACGCCTTCTTCTGCGAGATGGAGACGCAGGCCTTCGCGGTGATCGCGCACGGGGTGGCGCTCTTCGGGGCGTTGCCGGCGGGGGCCGGCGCGGCGGCGGGAGCCGGCGCCGGCGCGGCGGGCGCGGGAGCGGCCAGCGCGGGCACGGCGAGCTGGAGGAGCCCGACGCCCACGGCACCGACGGCGCCGGCGCTGCCGACGCCGAGTCGCAGCCCACGTCCCACGATCCGGGGACGGGAGCTCGCGTGGTGACGACCCATGGTGTGGCCCTTTCGCGGTCGGTGATGCGCGTGTTCCGGTCTCTCAACGGTCACGGACCGGATTCGGTGCGGTACGACGGCGAGGAGTGTGCACACCGCGTTCACCGGGTCGGGGACCAGGGGTCACGCTGCTGACCTGGGGTTCCGCCGAGAAATCACCCGTGTGGCGACGATCCGGACGAAGCGGACCCGAGCGACGCCGGGTGACGACGGGGGCGACACGCCGGGGTTTCCTGAGGAGATCCCGTGAGTCTCGGCAAGGTCACGATCTGATCACGATGCTCTGTCCCCCGATCGAGTGGCGGCCGGGATCAGGACACGACGCGCAGATCCACGCCGCGGGTCGCGGCGCGCTCGCGCGCCGACGCGACCACCGCGGCGAGCGGGCCGGGCAGCTCCTCGGCGCCGGGCGAGACGTGCAGCTCGACGTCCAGCTGCGCGCCGACGGCGCGCTCGACGGCGTCGCGGAGTCGCTGCGACAACGTCGCGGCGTCGGGGAGCTCGCCCCGGCCGTCGACCGGCAGGCCGACCCGGCGGGTGGTGGTCACGTCCAGCGTCATGGCTGCCTCCTCACCGGGAGGCGCCCGGACGGGGCCCCGGGAAGGGTCGGTCACGCGGTCGGGGTCCCCTCCCGATTCGGGTGGGGTCCGCGTGCTGACGATCCAGTACCCGGTGGTGCAGTGGATCACGCCTGGACATCCGGGACGACGCACTCGCACGCCCGGCGCGGCCCCCCGATCGGGGCGAGGATGCGGACATGGCCGGGGTCGGGGCGGGTCCGTCCCGCAGCGAGGTGATCGCGGAGCTCACCGCCCCGGGCGGACCCTCCGAGCTGGGCGAGGCGGTGGTCCGCGAGGTGCGCCTCCGGGCCCACGTCACCGCTCCGCAGGTGCTCCGGGACGTCCACGACGGCACGGCGGCGTTCGGCGAGCGACCCTTCACCGTGTACGACGGCGAGCGGGTCACCTTCGCCGAGCACCGGGCGCGGGTCGCCGCCCTCGTCCGGCGCTACGCCGAGGCCGGCCTGCGCCGGGGCGACCGCGTCGCGATCTGCCTGCGCAACTACCCGGAGTGGGCGCCGCTGTGCTGGGCGGCCTGGGTCTCCGGGCTCGTCGTCGTGCCCCTCAACGCCTGGTGGCGGGCCGGGGAGCTCGCGCACGCGGTCACCGACGCCGGCCCGCGGCTCGTCGTCGCCGACGGCGAGCGGGCCGCGGTGCTGCGGGAGGTCACGCCTGACGACGTGCCGGTGGTCGTGGTGCGCGGCCAGGCCCCGGGGTGCGTGCCCTTCGGGCAGCTCCTCGGCGAGGTGACCGACGACCGGCTCCCGGACGTCGCGCTCGACCCCGAGGACGACGCGTTCATCCTCTACACCTCGGGCACCACCGGGCGACCCAAGGGCGCCGTCGGGACCCACCGCAACCTCGTCACCGACGTCCACAACCGCCGGCTGACCACCGCCCTCGGCGCGCGGCTCTCCGGCGTCGCGCCCCCGACGTCACCGGGCGTGCTGCTGGCGTTCCCGATCTTCCACGTCGCCGGGCTCTGCGCGATGGTCAACGCGACCGCGGCCGGCTCGACGCTCGCGACGCTGTACCGCTGGGACGCCGGGCAGGCCCTGGAGGTGATCGCCGCGGAACGGCTGACCTCGCTCGCCGGGGTGCCCACCGTCGCGCGCGACCTCGTCCGGGCCGCGGCCGACACCCCGGACGCCGACCTGTCGTCGCTGGTGGGGGTCGGGATGGGAGGCGCGCCGATCCCGCCGGAGCTGGTCCGGCGGGTCGCCCCGTTCGGCACGCCCTCGAACGGCTACGGCCTGACCGAGACGACGGCGGGCATCGCATTCAACGCCGGGGAGGCGTACCTGTCCGCGCCGGACTCCGTCGGCCGCCCGGTGCCGAGCGCGGACGTGCGGGTGGTCGACCCGGAGTCCGGGGCCGACCTCGGCGAGGGCGCCGTGGGCGAACTGTGGTTCCGGGGCCCGAACGTCGTCCGTGGTTACTGGAACGCCCCCGAGGCCACCGCGGCCGCCTTCGTCGACGGCTGGTTCCGCACCGGTGACCTCGGCCGCGTCGACGACGGCCTGATCCGGGTGGTCGACCGGATCAAGGACGTCGTCATCCGCGGCGGCGAGAACGTCTACTGCGCCGCGGTCGAGGCGGAGCTCCTCGAGGTCGAGGGG
>NZ_DASXJD010000185.1:0-17109 GCF_036497585.1 Actinomycetospora sp.
GAGGTGATCACCGAGACCAGCACCGAGGTCGCCGCCGAGGTCAAGGAGGCCGGTGACGAGGTGGCCTCGGAGACCCGCAGCACCACCCGCAAGGCGGCCGCGAAGACCGCCCCGAAGAAGCAGGGCCCGAAGAACGCGCCCAAGTCCGCGGCCACCACCGCCGCCGACAAGCGCGCCCCCCAGAGCTGACGCTTCCCACGACGCCACGGCCCCGTCCCCCGTTCCCCGGGGGACGGGGCCGTCGTCGTCTCCGGTGGAGTCGAGAGAGCGGGCCCCGGTCGACCGGTCCCACCAGCACGTATCCTCGCCGTGTGCTGCTGCAAGTGCCCGTGTTCGAGTACCTCGACTACTACCTGTCGATGCTGATCTGGATCATCGCGATCCCGGTCGGCCTGTACGCGTTCATCCACGCCCTGCTCCAGCGCGCCGACGCGTTCACCGCGGTCGACAAGCTGACCAAGCCCGCGTGGTGCGGCATCACCGGCGTGGGGGCGCTGCTGCTGGTCATCTCGGTCGGCGGGCCGGTCGCGAGCCTCGCGATCCTCTGGCTCGTCGCGCTCTGCGCGGTGCTGGTCTACCTGGTCGACGTGCGCCCGAAGGTGGTCGAGGTGCAGCAGGGCGGCGGAGGCCGTTGGTGACCGCGGACCTCGCGCCCGCGGCGGGGACCCTGCAGCTCGTCCCCGCGCTCGACCGTCCGGACCTGCTCGCCGAGCCGGTGGTGGCCGCGCTCGAGGCCCTCGCCGACGAGGTCGCCGCGTCCTGTGCGGTCGCCGCGATCGACCCGGACCTCGCCGACACCGCGGCGTTCTGCGAGGCCTACGGCTCCCCACCCGAGGCGTCGGCGAACTGCGTCGTGGTGGCGGGGTCGCGGTCGGGCGAGCAGCGCTTCGCCGGCTGCGTGGTCCTGGCGACGACCCGGGCCGACGTGAACGGCGTCGTCCGGAAGCGCCTCGACGTCCGCAAGGCCTCGTTCGCGCCGATGGACACCGCCGTGGAGCTCACCGGCATGGCCTACGGCGGCATCACGCCGTTCGGCCTGCCCGCGGCGTGGCCCCTGCTGGTGGACGCTGCGGTCCTGGCCGCGCCCGCCGTCGTCGTCGGGAGCGGGATCCGGGCGAGCAAGCTCGTCGTGCCGGGGTCGGCGCTCGGGCAGCTGCCCGGCGCGGAATCGCTGGAGGGGCTCGGCCGTTAGAGGTATCGTTCAACCTTCAATAACCTGGAGGCCTCGATGCCCGCCGTCACCGTCCCGGACCTGACCGTCCTGCCCCGCCTCGCGGACCTCGGACCCGACACCGGGGCCACCGAGCGCGGCGTGCGCCGCGTGACCACCGCGCCGCGCGGCTTCGAGGGCGAGGGCTTCCCGGTGCGGCGCGCGTTCGCCGGGGTGGACCTCGCCGACCTCGACCCCTTCATCCACATGGACCAGATGGGCGAGGTCGAGTACGCCCCCGGCGAGCCCAAGGGCACCGCGTGGCACCCGCACCGCGGGTTCGAGACCGTCACCTACATCATCGACGGCACCTTCGAGCACGCCGACAACCACGGCGGCGGCGGACTGATCACCAACGGCGACACGCAGTGGATGACCGCGGGCGGCGGCGTGCTGCACATCGAGCGGCCGCCGGAGGACCTCGTGGTGTCCGGCGGGCTCTTCCACGGCCTGCAGCTGTGGGTGAACCTCCCGCGGGCGCAGAAGTGGGCGCAGCCCCGCTACCAGGACCTGCGTGCGGGCCGGGCGGCACTGGTGACGTCGCCGGACGCGGGCGCGCTGGTGCGGATCATCGCGGGGTCGCTCGACGGCCACAGCGGCCCGGGCTCGACCTACACGCCCATGACGATGGCGCACGCCTCGCTCGAGCCGGGGGCGGCGCTGCACGTGCCGTGGGACCCGGAGCTGAACGCGCTGGCCTACGTGCTCTCCGGCGACGGGTACGCGGGGGCGGAGCGGCGCCCGGTGTCGACGGGGCAGCTGGTGGTGTTCGGGCCGGGCGAGTCGCTGCGGGTGGCGGCGGCCGTCGGGCAGGAGGGTCGGCACCCGACGCTCGAGGTGGTGCTGCTCGGCGGGCGGCCGCTGCGCGAGCCGGTCGCGTGGGGCGGGCCCTTCGTGATGAACACCCGCGAGGAGGTCATGCAGGCCTTCTCGGACTACTCGAAGGGCCGGCTGGGCGCGATCCCCGCCGAGCGGGTGGCGCACGGCGGGGCGTCGCGGGGCGTGCAGACGACGTAGGGCGGCGGGGCACTCAGCCCTTGTCGGCCAGCCAGCGACGCGTGAACTCGTCCTCGCCGTCGAGCAGCCCGCCGACCTGGTCGTTGACGATCGACTCGATCTTCCCCGCGACGAACGGGACCGGGACCTCGGCGCTGCCCTCGACGGTGCTCTCCGAGCCGCCCTCGACGTCGTGCAGCGACTGCTTCCCGACCAGCTTGCCGGGCAGCCCCCGCACGGTGACCTCGAAGGTGCCCCGGTAGCCGCCCGCGGCCTCCGGGGTCCAGGTCTCGACGCGGTCGAGCACGAGGTCGCCGCCGGTGAAGCGCTTGATCACCGAGGGCAGGAACTCGACGTCGACGGAGTGCCGGAGCACCAGGCGTGCGCCGGAGTCGTCGACCGAGCGCTCGACGAGTGCGGGGTCCTTGCCCCCGAGCTCGGCGAGGCGCGCCTGCAGGTAGTCGCCGTCGACCAACGTGCGGTACACGGTCTCGGCGTCGGCGTCCCATCGCGCACGGTGGGAGATCGTCTGGGCCACGACGCAGGAGGCTACCGTCGGACGCGTGCCGTCCCCGACGACCCGGCTCGAGCAGCCGACCGTGACGCCGCTCGCGGCGCTCACCACGCTGCGCCTCGGCGGCCCGGCGCGCCGGTTGGTCCGCGCCGGGAGCGCCGAGGAGATCGTCGCCGCGGTGCGCGACGCCGACGCGGCCGGGGAGCCGCTGCTCGTCGTCGGCGGCGGCTCCAACCTCGTGGTCGGGGACGACGGGTTCGACGGCACCGTCGTGCACCTGGAGTCGCGCGGTCACACCGTCGAGTGCCACGACGGCGAGGCGCTGCTGTGCGTCGAGGCGGGCCAGGACTGGGACGAGCTGGTCGCGGCCACGGTCGACGCCGGCCTCGGGGGGCTCGAGTGCCTCTCCGGCATCCCGGGGTGCGCGGGCGCGACGCCGGTGCAGAACGTCGGGGCGTACGGCGTCGAGACCTCCGACCTGCTCGTCGACGCGACGCTGCTCGACCGCGCCACCGGCGACGTCGTCACCGTGCCCGCCGCGCAGCTCCGGCTGGGCTACCGGACCAGCAGGCTCAAGCACGCCGACCGCGAGATGGTGCTCGCCGCGCGGTTCCGGCTGAGCACCGACGGGCTCTCCGCGCCGATCCGCTACGCCGAGCTCGCCCGCGTCCTCGGGGTGGAGCAGGAGGCGCGCGCTCCCGTCGGTGCCGTCCGGGACGCGGTCCTGGCGCTGCGTCGAGGCAAGGGGATGGTGCTCGACGAGGACGACCACGACACGTGGAGCGCAGGCTCGTTCTTCACCAACCCCGTCGTCGCACCCGACGTCGCCGACGAGGTCGCCCGCCGCGCGGCGGCCGCCGACCAGCGGCCGGTCACCGCATGGGCGATGCCCGACGGCCGCGTCAAGCTCTCCGCGGCCGCCCTCATCGAGCGCTCGGGCGTCCCCCGGGGCCACCCGGGCCCGGACGCCCCGGTCCGCGTCTCCACCCGCCACACGCTCGCGCTGACGAACCGTGGCGGGGGGTCGACGACGCAGCTGCTGGCGCTGGCCCGGGACGTCCGGGACCGCGTCGAGGAGGCCTTCGGGGTACACCTCGTGCCGGAGCCGGTGCTCGTCGGGTGCGCGCTGGACTGAGCCGGCTGCCACCCGGCACTGCCCCGGAGTGGGCAACTCCGCAGTGACGCGGTTGCGGTCGCGGTCGTTGTGTCATCCCGGGGACCGTGGTGCGGGGGAGCGGGGACGGGTGAGGACGACGGACACATCGGCCGGGCGGGTGCTGCTGGCCGTCGTCGCCGCGGTGCTGGCCCTGGTGTCGGCCTGCTCGAGCGCAGGGTCGGGCGGCGCGCCACCGCCGGCGGCCCCGCCGGTGCCCGTCGTCTACGCCCCCGCCGCGAACGCCATCGACGTGGCGCCGCGGACGCCGGTGTCGGTCTCGGTGCCCGACGGTCGGCTCTCCGGGGTCGCGCTGACGCCGGCCGGGGGCAAGGCGGTCGACGGCGCGCTGTCGCCGGACGGGAAGCGCTGGACCGCGTCGGGGACGCTGGACTATGCCACCACCTACACGTGGAGCGGCACGGCCACCGCCGCCGACGGGCACTCGGGTCCCGTCGGCGGCACGCTGCGCACGATCGCGCCGCGCCAGCAGGTCGAGGCCACCCTGAACATCGGGGACGGGCGCACCGTCGGGGTCGCCGCGCCGATCGAGATCCAGTTCGACGGGCACGTCGCCGACCGCGCCGCCGCCGAGAAGGCGCTGCAGGTGCAGACCTCGACGCCCACCGAGGGCTCCTGGGCGTGGCTGCCCGACCAGGACGGCGGCTCGCGGGTGCACTGGCGCCCGCAGGAGTACTGGGAGCCGGGTACGAAGGTCACGGTGACCGCGGACCTGCTCGGCGTCGACCTCGGCGGCGGGGCGTTCGGGCGCGAGGACGTCAGCTCGCACTTCACGATCGGGCGCTCGCAGATCGTCAAGGCCGACGTCACCAGCTTCCGGATGGTCGTGCTCCGCGACGGCAAGCAGGTCATGGACGTGCCCGCGTCCTACGGCATCGACGCCGACCCGAACCGGACCACGCGCTCGGGCATCCACGTCGTCACCGAGAAGTTCACCGACAAGCGGATGGTCAGCCGCCAGTACGACTACGACGTCGTCGAGCAGTGGGCGGTCCGGATGAGCAACAACGGCGAGTTCATCCACGCCAACCCGAAGTCGGCGGCCGCCCAGGGCACGAGCAACGTCACGCACGGCTGCGTGAACCTCTCGATCGGCGACGCCAAGGCCTACTACGACACCGCGATCTACGGCGACCCCGTCGAGGTCACCGGGACCCCGATCCAGCTCTCCGCCCGCGACGGCGACGTCTACGACTGGACCGTGCCGTGGGCGACGTGGAAGGCGCAGTCGGCCCTGTAGGTGGCCTTCGGCCCTGTGAGCACTTTCCGGGGTTATGACCCCGGAAAGTGCTCACAGGCGCGAAGCGCACCTACTGGTGCCGGAAGAACCGCATCCCGGTCGCCTGGTCCCGGGGCTTCATGACGATCGTGTCGATGTTGACGTGGCTCGGGCGGCTCATGACGAAGACGACCGCCGCGGCCACGTCGTCGGCCGTCAGCGGCGTGATCCCCGCGTAGACCTTGTCGGCCCGCTCCTGGTCGCCGCCGAAGCGCACCAGCGAGAACTCGGTCTCGACGGCCCCCGGCGCGATCTCGGTGACCCGCACCGGCTGCCCCAGCAGCTCGCCGCGCAGCGTCCGGTGGAGCGCGCCCTCGGCGTGCTTGGCGGCGGTGTAGCCCGACCCGCCGTCGTAGGTCTCGAGGCCGGCGATCGAGGTGATCGTGACGACGTGCCCGTCGCCCGACGCGATCAGCGAGGGCAGCAGCGCCTTGGTGATCCGCATCGTCCCGAGGACGTTGGACTCCCACATCCAGCGCCAGTTCTCCTCGTCGGCCTCCATGACCGTCTCGGTGCCCTTGGCGCCGCCGGCGTTGTTGACCAGCCCGCGAATGTTCCCGAGGTCGCGCACCCGCTGGACGAACGTCTCGACCGACGACGCGTCGGTGACGTCGAGGGGCAGTGCGGTCCCGCCGGTCTCGTCGGCGAGCTCGCGGAGGCGCTCGAGGCGCCGCGCGCCGAGGACGGGGTGCCAGCCGTCCGCCGCGAGGGCGCGCGCGGAGGCGGCACCGATGCCGGAGCTGGCCCCGGTGACGACGACGACCGGCCGGTCCGTGGCGGGGGTGGGTGAGGTCACGGGACGTCACCCTAGAGCCCGTTCCGACCGGACGGCGTTGCATGCGTTGCCTAAGCTGGTGCTCGTGATTCCGGCGGCGAGGACGGCGACGGACGGCACGCCCACCACGCGCGGGAGGGGCCGGCCGGACGGCGGTCCCCCGGGATCCCGGCTCCGGGCGCGGCCGCTCTCCCCGGTCCGCCGCGCCCCGCGCCGGGTCGCGGTGCTCTCGGTGCACACCTCCCCGCTCGCGCTGCCCGGCACCGGGGACGCGGGCGGCATGAACGTCTACATCGTGCAGACGGCGCTGGAGATGGCGCGGCGCGGCGTCGAGGTCGAGATCTTCACCCGGCAGACGTCGTCGGACCTGCCCCCGGTCGCGGAACTCGCGCCGGGCGTGCTCGTCCGCCACGTCGTCGCCGGGCCGTTCGGCGGTCTCGGCAAGGAGGACCTGCCCAGCCAGCTATGCGCGTTCACCGCGGGCGTCCTGCGCGACGAGGCCGGCCGGGATCCCGACTGGTTCGACGTCGTGCACAGCCACTACTGGCTCTCCGGGCAGGTCGGGTGGCTGGTGCGCGACCGGTGGGGCGTTCCGCTCGTGCACACCGCCCACACCTTGGCCAAGGTCAAGAACGCCTCGCTCGCCGAGGGCGACCGGCCCGAGCCGCTGCCCCGGGTGGTCGGCGAGGAGCAGGTGGTGGCCGAGGCCGACCGCCTCGTCGCCTCCACCCCGGGCGAGGCCGAGGCGCTCGTCGCCGAGTACGGCGCCGACCCGGACGCCGTCCGGACCGTCGCACCCGGCGTCGACCTGCAGAGCTTCACCCCCGAGCTCGACCGCGACGCCGCCCGGGCCCGGCTCGCGCGCGAGGCGGGGCTGCCGATCGGCGGGGACGACGTGGTGCTCGCCTTCGTCGGGCGCATCCAGCCGCTGAAGGCGCCCGACGTCCTGCTGCGCGCGGCCGGCGAGATGATCGCCCGCCGCCCCGCGCTGCGGGACCGGCTGCGGGTCCTCGTCGTCGGGGGACCGTCCGGCTCGGGACTGGACCGCCCGCGGGCCCTCGCGGGGCTCGCCGCGGATCTGGGTATCACCGACGTCGTGCGCTTCCTCCCCCCGCGGTCCGGCTCGGCCCTCGCGCAGGTCTACCGCGCCGCCGACGTCGTCGCCGTCCCCAGCCACTCGGAGTCCTTCGGCCTCGTGGCGCTCGAGGCCCAGGCATGCGGCACGCCGGTGGTCGCGGCCGCCGTCGGCGGACTGCCCGTGGCGGTCGCGGACGGCCGCTCCGGCCTGCTCGTCGGCGACCACTCCCCGACGTCGTGGGCCGACGCCCTGGAGCGCGCGGCGCTCGACCGGGAGACGCGCGGGCGGCTCGCCGCCGGCGCCGTCGAGCACGCAACGGTGTTCTCCTGGGACCGCACCACCGACGCGCTGCTCGCGACCTACGCCGAGGCCGCGGCCGTCCGACGCGCCGGCGCGACGCTGCAGGGTGTGGCGGTATGAGCGACCTCGACCGGCTCGCCGGGGTCATCGCCGCCGCCCTCGACGAGCGCGAGCTGCACTACCAGCGCCGCGGCGAGGGCTCGTTCTTCGTGACGCTGCCCGGCACCAAGAAGCTGCAGACCAACTGCTGGCTGGTGCTGACCCCGCACGCCCTGCTCGCGGAGGCGTTCGTCTGCCGGCGCCCCGACGAGAACCACGAGGGCGTCTACCGCTGGCTGCTGCAGCGCAACTCCCGGCTCTACGGCGTGCACTACACGCTCGACGACAAGGGCGACATTCACCTGGTCGGCCGGGTCCCGCTGCACGCGGTGACCGACGACGAGCTCGACCGCGTCCTCGGGCAGGTCCTCGACGCCGCCGACGGCGACTTCAACGTGCTCCTCGAGCTGGGCTTCGCGTCGTCGATCCGGCGGGAGTGGGCGTGGCGCGAATCCCGCGGCGAGTCGCTGGCGAACCTGCGGGCGTTCGCGCACCTGGTGTCCGATTCCGACGCAGGGTGAGCGTTCCGCCGGTCGGGTGAGGGCGCGTCTCCTCCCGGCATGACCCGGTGTCGCCAGACCGGTAGGTTGACGCGATCCGCCGCGCCGCTCAGCTGGTCGGTGCGGTCGCCGTGGCTCACCGAGGAGTGCCGAGTATGACCGTGCGCAGCCCCTTCGCCGACATCGACATCCCCGACGTCGGGCTGCCCGAGTTCCTGTTCTCCGATCTCTCCGGCCACGAGGACTCGGTGGCCGTGATCGACGGTCCGAGTGGGCGCGAGATGACCTTCGCCGAACTGGCGCAGGGCGTCGACCGCTTCGCCGCCGCCCTCGGCGAGCGCGGGCTGGGCAAGGGCGACGTCATCGCGCTCTTCGCGCCCAACGGCCCGTACTACCCGGTGGTCTTCCACGGCGGTCTCGCCGCCGGCGTGGCGGTGTCGACGGTCAACGCCCTCTACACCCCCGACGAGCTCGCGTTCCAGCTGCGCGACTCGCAGGCGAAGATCCTCGTGACGATCTCGCCGTTCCTCGACCGCGCCCGGGCCGCCCTGCGCGAGGAGGGCCTCGCCGTCACCGAGGTCGTCCTGCTCGACGACGCCCGCGACGAGGCCTCGACGCGGATGCCCGAGAACGCGCTCGCCGACCTGCTGACGACGACGGCGGAGGGTCCCACCGTCTCGATCACCGGTGACGACGTGGCGGCACTGCCGTACTCGTCGGGCACCACCGGCCGCGCCAAGGGCGTCGTCCTGACCCACCGCAACCTCGTCGCGAACCTGCTGCAGGTGCAGGCGATGGGGACCCACGTCTCGGCGTCGACGAAAATCTTGGCCGTTCTCCCCTTTTTTCATATCTACGGCATGACCTGCATGATGAACCAGGGCATCCACGCGCGGGCGACGGTCGTGACGATGCCGAAGTTCGACCTCTCGGAGTTCCTGCGCATCATCTCGGAGTACCGGGTCGACCGGGTCTACGTCGCCCCGCCGATCGCGGTGGCCCTCGCGAAGCACCCGATGGTCGAGGAGTACGACATCGACTGCGTCGACATCGTCTTCTCCGGCGCGGCCGCCCTCGACGCGGAGCTCGGCCACGCCATGGGCAAGCGGCTCAACTGCACCGTCCTGCAGGGCTACGGGATGACCGAGCTCTCGCCGGTCAGCCACTGCATGCCCGACGACCGTCCCGACATGGACCTCGGCTCGATCGGCGTCGCGCTGCCGAACGTCGAGTGCAAGCTGGTCGACCCGGAAACCGGCGAGGAGGGCGACCGCGGCGAGCTGTGGGTGAAGGGCCCGAACGTGATGCGCGAGTACCTCAACAACGCCGAGGCGACGTCCTCGACGCTGGACGAGGACGGCTTCCTGCACACCGGGGACATCGCGACCGTGACCGACGAGGGCGTCTTCCACATCGTCGACCGGGTCAAGGAGCTCATCAAGTACAAGGGCTACCAGGTGCCGCCGGCCGAGCTGGAGGCGCTGCTGCTGACCAACGACTCGATCGCCGACGCGGCGGTGATCGGGGTCAAGGACGCGGACGGTGAGGAGATCCCGAAGGCGTTCGTCGTCAAGCAGCAGGGCGCCGAGATCTCCGAGGACGACGTGATGTCGTTCGTCGCCGAGCGGATCGCGCCGCACAAGAAGGTGCGCGTGGTCGAGTTCATCGAGGAGATCCCGAAGTCGGGGTCGGGGAAGATCCTGCGCAAGGACCTCCGCGCTCGCGAGCAGGCCCCCGCGTAGGGTCGCTGACCCGCTGTCTCGGTTCCCTGACCTGGGACGACGCCGCATGCCCGATGTGTTCGCGCTTGGCATCGATCTTGTCGAGGCAGCGGGGCAAGGTCAGGCGCCCCAGAAGCGGCCGGGTCCGGTGCCGCGGCGGTCGGGGTCTCGCCGAGGCGGCCGAAGCCGAGCTACCGAAGCGATGGAACGCCACGGGGTGTTGTCTAGCGCGGCCGACGGCGACGGTGGTCCGTGTTCGGACGGGTTCTTTACAGCCGCTTCACCAGGTGCCATGATCCGTTGCTCAGTGATCCACGACACACATTGTCGACCGAGGGGGTCATCGTGGTAGCTAACACCGACCACGCGTTCAGTCGAATCATGCGCGACGCCGCGTTCGGCTCGTACCCCCCGCACGACCGCACCGCCGAGATTGTCGGGGCCTTGCCAGGACCATGCGACGCGGTCGCGTTCATGCCCGGTCATACGGTCGTTGCCGCGGATGTCGATCAGGACTGGCTCTACGACAAGCTCAAGTACCAGCAGAACCGCGAATCCAACGATCCCTCTACCGGGCTGGGGCTCTTCCTTGCGGCGATGGCCGACCGGCTGGGCAATCCACCGATGTACGCCAGCGTGCTGACCGTCGCCCCGCACCGCGCCGCCATGCGGCGCGGGCAGCTGACCGAACAGGGCGGCGCTCATCGAGGGTGGGCCGACTACCGAACCGATGTCCGAAGCTACCGGTACACGGCCGGCACGACTCAGGGCAATGTGGACATGGGTATCGGGCCAGGCGGTCGCTGGGACGTCTATGTCCGCGTCGACTCCTCACAGCAGGGCGGCGGCGGGCCGAGCCGCGAGCTGCTCTCGACGGCACTGACCATGGTGCCGGCCGGCGAGCAGCTCTTCGGCTCCGCGCCCGTACACGACACCCGTGCCCTACGCACCATGCTCTCCGGTGGGTTCACGCCGATTTGTACAGAGGTCCTGTTCCTCACCCGGCCGCAGGGCTGAACTCAATGCTCGCCCGAAGGCTGGGCCGCTGTTCACGGCGATCCAGCCGCGGTTGCTGTTCGTCAGGAGCTGGACTCGGGTGCGGCTGCGCCGCCGCTTTCCGGCTGGGCTTCGCGCTGGCGGTCGGTCAGGTCCTCGGCGTGCTGTGGGCTTCGCTGATGGCCCTGCGATGGGCCGCCTTGCGTGCCTGACCGGACCCGACGACGAGGAGGCGCCGTGGCCCGCCTGCTCATCGAGCACCGTGTCGCCGACTACGACCGCTGGGTGCAGGCCTTCGACAGCGACCTGCGCGGCGACGGCAGCGACGGCGACTCGTTCCGCCGGCAGCTCGGCGTGCGGACCTATCGCGTCATGCGCGGGGTCGATGACCCGGACCTCGTCCTGATCGACCTCGAGTACGACAGCCGGGAGCAGGCCCAGGCCCACCTCGAGACCATGCGGGGCATCTGGGGCCAGATCGACGGCACAGTGATCTTCGGTCCGCAGGGCCGCGTCGTGGAGACCACCCGCGAGCGCGAGCTCTGACCGCGAAGCGTCGAGATCCGATGTAGCTCGGAAGGGTGACGTCCGGGCGCGGCGTTCTCCTTGGCGTAACGACGACGGCCCTTCGTGCGAGATCGGGATGACATCAGCACGAGATCGGGGGCTCAGGGAAATGACGCAGCACATCGACCAGCCGCGGCACCGTCGGATCGAGACCGACGAGTACCGGGACTTCGCCGGAAACGGTCACGGCCGGCCGATGGTGAACGGCTACGGAATGCCGCCGGCGGGATACGGCGTCCCGCAGAACCACATTCCGCAGCAGTTCGCGCCGAGCTTCCAGAGCTTCGGCGGCGGGCAGCACCACAGCGGCCCCCAGCAGGTCGTGCCGACCTACCCGCCGACCTACCCGCCGCAGTACGTGATGCCTCAGCAGCCGGACGTGCCGGCACAGCGCTCGCACGCGGCGCCCCCGGTGCCGCAGCAGTCGAACGGGCTCGCGACCGCGGGCCTCGTCGTCGCCATCATCGGCGCCGTCTTCTCCCTCATCCCGGTCATCGGGACCGTGGCCTGGTTCCTCGCGCCGATCGGGCTGGTGCTCTCGGCGGTGGGGCTGGTCAAGTCGGGGCGGGCGCACAGCGGCCGTGGCAAGTCGATCGCCGGCATCGTCCTGTCCGTCGTCGCCCTGGTCATGTGCGTCCTCTACACCTCGGTGTTCGTGGCGAGCGTCGGCACCGCGGCCCAGCAGACCGCCGCGGTGCACCAGGTGACCTACAAGGTCACCACCGCGAAGGGGTCCAAGATCAAGGCCACCTACAGCCAGTCGCAGAACGACAACCTCGCCTCGGCGACCGTGTCCGGCTCGGCGTCCCCGTGGAGCGAGAACGCCCAGGTCTCGGGGGTCATGGGACCGACGGTGACGGCGTCGCTGAGCCCCGACCTCGCCCACGTCAACAAGAAGGACACCATCTCCTGCACGATCATCGAGGACGGCGTCCAGGTCGCCCAGAACTCGGCCACCGGCACCGACGCGATGGTCACCTGCACCAAGTAGCGGTTCCGGCCCCTCGACGCCCCGGCAGCCACCCGGCTGCCGGGGCGTCGTGCGCTCGGCGGACAACAGCAGGAGCTCGTCGCCCGACCTGCACGCCACCGCGGAGACCGACCGCGCGCGGCTGCTCGAGCACGCCGAGACGCTCGCCGACCTCGAGCGCGTGACCTCTGCGTCGCCCTCGGAGGTCGCGGCCCACGCGTGGGTCGTGCGGGACAGCACCGCGGGCCTCGTCGCGGACCCGGTGGGCGCGAAGACTTGACCCTGGACCCGACTCCGGGTTCTAGCGTGCCCTCATGACCGAGGCGGGCCCGCTCACCATCTCCGACCTGGCCGCGCAGACCGGGCTGCGGCCCGACACGGTGCGGTACTACGAGCGCGTCGGGCTCATGCCGGCGCCGGCCCGCACCAGCGGCGACCATCGCCGGTACGGCGCGCCCGCCGTCGACCGCCTCCGTTTCATCCGTGGCGCGCAGCGGCTCGGGCTGCGTCTGGACGACATCCGCGACCTGCTCGCTGTGCGCGACACGGGCGAGTGCCCGTGCGAGCCCGCCGAGCCGCTGCTGCGCGCCCGCATCGCCGAGATCGACGCCGAGATGGACCGGCTGCGCCGGCTCCGGGCGGACCTCGTCGCGATGGCCGACGAGCTGCCGAGCGCGACCTGCCCGGACCCGGTGCCCGGCAGCTGGTGCCCACCCGATCACCGCGTGACCGAGGGGAGGTGTGACGCATGCTCGATCTGAGGGCCTGTCCCTGCTGCGAGGACCCGGACTGCGACTGCAGCACGTGCGGCTGCTGCTGACGGCCCCGATCCGGCGACCGTCCGCGACGGTGACCGGCCGCCGGATCGGGTAGCCGACCAGGATGTCCTCCCAGGCCGACTCCGAGGCGTTCGTGCGCCCACCGGGCACGGGTGCGCGCAGTCGCCGCTCCGGTGTGGCGTTCGAGCTGATCGGGTGTGCCTGGAACGGGCACAGCCTCGTCGGGACCGACGCGGCCGAGGTCGCTGCCGAGGACGCCCTGGTCGTCCGCCCCGGCGACGACGGGACGCGGTGGTACCGCTGCCTGCGCTGCGACGCGTGGCTGCTGCTGCCGGAACCCACCGCCCCGACCCGTGCCCGCCCGGCGGCCCGTGACGAGATCGTCCTCCCGGCCCGCGGCCGCCCACTGAAGAGCCGCTACGTCCTGCGGCTCATCGCCCTGACGCGGGCCTTCAACGTCCTGGTGCTGCTGCTGGTGCTGTGCGGCGCGATCGCCGTGCTGGTCAACCAGACCGCGCTGCGCGACGACCTCGTCGCCAACGCGACGACGCTGCAGAGCGTGTTCGGCGGCCAGGCCATCGGTCAGCTCGAGAGTCTGCTCTCCGGCGGTGCAGGCCCGCTGTGGCTCGTCGCGGCCGGGCTGGCAGTGCTCATCGGGCTCGAGACCGCCGAGGGCGTCGGACTGTGGCGCGCCACGCGCTGGGGCGAGTACCTGACGTTCGTCATGACCACCCTGCTGCTCGTCCCCGAGGGCCTGGAGCTGACCAGCTCGACGAGCCCTGGCACGATCATCGGGATGGTCGTGAACCTGGCCGTCGTGCTCTACCTGCTGTTCTCCAAGCGGCTCTTCGGGCTGCGGGGCGGACTGCCGGCCGTGCAGGCCGAGCGCGACCACGACATCAGCTGGGCCGCCCTGGCACGCCACCTCCCGGACCGTGCCACCGCCCGGGCCTGAGCATCACTGTCCCGCAAACGTCGAGCATGGACACTTGACGAACACCCCATGACACGGGAGCGTCAGCGAGCGGAGCGCGTGTGCCCCCTGCACGCGCACCGGGACCGACCGACACCTCGGCTGGTCGCGGCGGCCCCGGCGGCCTCCACTCCCCCCACGAGGTCGCCGGGGTCGTCGATCCCGGCCCTCGCCACCGCGGGCGGGAGCAGCGCTAGCGTCTCGACCGTGACCCGCGAGGAGCCACCCTCGACGCCCGGCATCCTCGAGATCGGCGTGTTCCTCGCCGAGCTCGCGCTGCTCGCCGTGCTCGTCTACGTCGGGATCGCGCTGCCCGGCACGGTCGTCGGACGGATCGTCCTGACGATCGTGCTCGTCGTCGTCGTCTTCGTGGTGGTGTGGGGCCGATGGCTCGCCCCGCGCGCGCCCCGTCGCCTGCCCCCGCGCCCGGGTCTGGCGCTCAAGGTGGCGATCTTCGCGGTCGGGGCGGCCCTGCTCGCCTGGTCCGGCGTCGTCGTCCCTGCGGTCGTGTTCCTCGTGGTGACCGAGGCCGTCGTCGTCGCCGCGGAGCTCCGGCGCCGGCCGCTGCGCTAGAGGACTCCGGGGTGGTCGGCGACGATGGCGGGGTGAGCCTGGTGGACCCCGCGGCGACGGAGACCGCAGTGCTCGCGCTGGTGCCGGAGGCCGAAACCGTCGTGGGGGAGCACCGTCGGCGGCTGGACCCGTCGACGGCGGCCGGGGTGCCCGCGCACGTCACCGTCCTGTACCCGTTCGTCCCGCCGGACGCGGTGACCGCCGGGACGGTGGCGGCGCTGCGGGAGGCGGTTGCGCCGGCGGCGCCGTTCTCGTGCACGTTCGCCCGGACCGGGTGGTTCGGCGAGGACCTGCTCTGGCTCGCCCCGTCGGCATCGGCCGCGTTCGGCGAGCTCACCGAGCGGGTCTGCCGGGCGTTCCCCGGGCAGGTGCCCTACGGCGGGGAGCACGAGCCGCACCCACATTTGACGGTCGGCTACGGCAGCCACGCGTCGGTCGCGGCGCTGCGGGCGGCCGAGGTCGCGGTCCGGGCGCGGCTGCCGGTGGTGGCACGGGTCGACCGGCTGCACCTGCTGGCGGGAGCGCGCAGGGCGGACTCGTGGCGGGTGGTGGCGGAGCTCCCGTTGCGCGGCGCCTAGCGTCGGGACCGATGGATCTGGACCTGCTCGCGGACTGCGGGCGCTGCTCGGGGCTCTGCTGTGTCGCGCCCGCGTTCGCGCGCTCGGCGGACTTCGCGCTGGACAAGCCCGCGGAGACGCCGTGCCCGAACCTGCGGGTGTCCGTGCCGGGGCGGCCCGACGCGCCGTGCGGGATCCACGGGTCGCTCTCCGAGCGCGGCTTCCCGGGATGCGTGGCCTACGACTGCTTCGGGGCCGGTCAGCGGGTCACCGCCGACTGGCGGGAGGGGCCGGGTGCCGCGCGGGCGGCGTTCGACGCGTTCGCCGTGCTGCGGCCGCTGCACGAGATCCTCTGGTACCTGACCGAGCCGCTCGACGACGCGCCGGAGGACCTGCGCGCCGAGGTGGCGCGGGCGGCGTCGTGGGTGTCGGGCCTGACCGAGGGGCCGCTCGCCGGTGTGGACGTGGCGTCGGTGCGCGCCGAGGTCGGGGAGGTGCTCGGCCGGGTGAGCGCGGCGGTGCGGGGGTCGTCGGGACCGGGTCACGCCCGGGCGGACCTCGTCGGGCGGGACCTGGGCAGCGGACGGGCGTCGAGGCGGGCGCTGGCCGGGACGACGCTGCGGGGGGCGCTGCTCATGGGCGCGGACCTGCGGGGGGTCGACCTCGGGCGGGCCGACCTGCTCGGCGCCGACCTGCGGGGCGCCGACCTGCGCGGGGCGGCGCTGGGACAGACCCTCTTTCTCACCGGGCCGCAGGTGGCGGCGGCCCGGGGAGATGCGACGACGGGGCTGCCGGATCGGGTGCCGCGCCCGTCGGGTTGGGGCTGAGCCCGGGGAAGGCCGCCATGATCACGTCTCGTGCGGCGTGTTCGGGCGCGCCGGGACAAGAGGAGCACGCCGACAGGGTGTCGCCACTGAGGTCGTGATCAGGCCCGTACCCGTGGCGGACAGCGTCGTCGTCGGGGAGCCCGGTTAGCGTGCGCGCCATGGCGGACGAGGACGACGGGCTGGGGCTCGACGAGGTGCTGGCGGCGCTGCGGCACGACCTGCTGGCGGCCCAGCGCGACAGCGACGGCGAGAACACCGGGCTCGCGGTGCGCGAGGTGCAGATCGAGCTCTCGGTCGAGGTGACCCGGCACGTCGACGCGAAGGGCGAGGTCGGCGCGAAGTGGTTCGTGCTCTCGGGCTCGGCCTCCGCCGGCGGGAGCCGGGACCGCACGAGCACCAACCGGATCACGCTCACCCTCGGGCCCGTCGCGACGGGGTGCGGCGAGGACGTCCCGACGACGACGGCCGGCCCGGTCGCCGGCTCGGACGTCTCGCCCGGCGTCATCCCGCGGGCCGTCGCGGAGAACTCGGACGGGCCTACGTGAGGACGGACCCTTCCTGACGTCAGGTGTCAGCGCCCGTCGCTGGCACTCAGGCCCGGCCGCGGCGCCCCGTCCGGTAGTGCCCGGGAGAAGCGAGGCGGATCTCGCGACGTTCCCCGTGGTCGGGGCCGACGCGGTGCGCGAGCCGGCCGCCGTGCAGCGCGATCAGCCCGGAGAGCAGCGGCTCGTGGTGGGTCGAGGCGGTGGAGTCGAGGACGGCCTCGCCGACCACATCGGGTCGCTCGGCCGCCCGTGCCGTCCGGTCGACCGCCTCCACGATCCACACGTACTCCGGCATCGGCGTGAGCCGGTAGAGCCGCGCGAGCTCGGGGTCGACGCGGTCGGTCAGCCGCTCGAGCCACTCGTCGGCCCGCGTCACGTAGGTCCGCCACGTCAGCCCGTCGATCGCGGCGGCCCGGGCGATCGGCTCGTCGGGGTCGGCCTGGCCGAGGTAGCCGCGGAACCAGTGCTCGCCCGCGGCCTCGGCCCGTTCGGCGGTGACGTAGACGTCGGGCAGCAGCGGCAGGATGGCGGCCTGCCAGGGACGGTGCGCGGCGTCGAGCTCGTCGAACGGGTCGGCCACCTCGAGGTAGGGCCCGCGGGCGTCGTCGTGACGCCACAGCCGGACCTCGGCACCCGACTCCGGCGAGACCCGCCGGTACCCGACGACGACCCAGGC
>NZ_DASXJD010000186.1:0-40108 GCF_036497585.1 Actinomycetospora sp.
GACGGACGAGGCCCGAACGATCCAACACTGGACCGCCCGCCCTCAGAGCCGGACTCCTCGCCACCCACCGAACCAGCCGGGATGCGCATTGCAACCCTGGAACCCCAGGCCGATCAAGTCCCGGAGCTCCTTACATGAGCCGGCGCGCGGCCCGGGGCGGCTCCCGCCCCGGGCCGTCGCCGTGTCCGGGCCGCTTACCATGGTGGAGTGGCGCGCGCGTGCCTGCGCCGCGCCGGAGCCGATGAGAGCCAGCGACGAGGACGAGCGAGGTCACCCATCGTGGTGCTGAACCGACTGCTGCGGGCGGGCGAGGCGAGGACGGTCAGGCGCCTCGGAGCGATCGCGGACTACGTCGACACCTTCTCCGACGAGATCGAGGCCCTCTCCGACGCCGAACTGCGGGCGAAGACCCAGGAGTTCCGCGACCGCTACGCCGATGGCGAGTCCCTCGACGACCTGCTGGGCGAGGCGTTCGCGGTGGTCCGCGAGGGCGCGACCCGCACCCTGGGCCAGCGCCACTACCGGGTCCAGCTCATGGGCGGGGCCGCGCTGCACCTGGGCAACGTCGCCGAGATGCGCACCGGTGAGGGCAAGACCCTCGTCTCGACGCTGCCGGCCTACCTCAACGCCATGACCGGTGAGGGCGTGCACGTCGTCACCACGAACGACTACCTCGCCCGCCGCGACTCGGAGTGGATGGGCCGCGTCCACCGCTTCCTCGGCCTCGAGGTCGGCGCGATCTACGCCGAGATGCCCCCCGACGAGCGCCGCGCCGCCTACGCCGCCGACATCACCTACGGCACCAACAACGAGTTCGGCTTCGACTACCTGCGCGACAACATGGCCTGGTCGAAGGCCGAGTGCGTCCAGCGCGGGCACGTCTTCGCGATCGTCGACGAGGTCGACTCCATCCTCATTGACGAGGCCCGCACCCCGCTGATCATCTCCGGCCCGGCCGAGCAGAGCGCCCGGTGGTACACCGAGTTCGCGCGGCTCGCGCCGAAGATGACCAAGGACGTCCACTACGAGGTCGACGAGCGCAAGAAGACCGTCGGGGTCACCGAGGACGGCGTCTCGTTCATCGAGGACCAGCTCGGGATCGAGAACCTCTACGAGGCCGCGAACACCCCGCTGGTCGGCTACCTGAACAACGCGATCAAGGTCAAGGAGCTCTTCCTCAAGGACAAGGACTACATCGTCCGCGACGGCGAGGTCCTGATCGTCGACGAGTTCACCGGCCGCGTCCTTGCCGGACGGCGCTACAACGAGGGTCTGCACCAGGCGATCGAGGCCAAGGAAGGCGTCGAGATCAAGCAGGAGAACCAGACCCTCGCGACGATCACGCTGCAGAACTACTTCCGCCTCTACGAGAAGCTCTCCGGGATGACGGGTACGGCCCAGACCGAGGCCGCGGAGCTCTCCAAGACCTACAAGCTCGGCGTCGTCACCATCCCCACCAACAAGCCGCCGCAGCGCGTCGACCAGGCCGACCTCGTGTACAAGACCGAGGCCGCGAAGTTCGAGGCGGTGGCCGACGACGTCGCCGAGCACTACGAGCGGGGCCAGCCGGTGCTCATCGGGACGACGAGCGTCGAGCGCTCCGAGTACCTGGCCAAGCTGCTCACCCAGCGCGGCGTGGAGCACTCGGTGCTCAACGCGAAGTTCCACGAGCAGGAGGCCGGGATCATCGCCCAGGCCGGGCGGCGTCGGGCGATCACCGTCGCGACGAACATGGCCGGCCGCGGTACCGACATCGTGCTCGGCGGCAACCCCGACTTCATCGCCGACCTGGAGCTCCGCGCGAAGGGCCTCGACCCGGTCGACATGCGCGAGGAGTACGAGGCCGCCTGGGACGAGACGCTCGCCCGGGTCAAGGACGACGTCGCCCGGGAGGCGGATCAGGTCAAGAACGCGGGCGGGCTCTACGTCCTGGGCACCGAGCGGCACGAGTCGCGCCGCATCGACAACCAGCTCCGGGGCCGCGCCGGCCGCCAGGGCGACCCCGGCGAGTCGCGCTTCTACCTCTCGCTGGGCGACGAGCTCATGCGGCGGTTCAACGGGGCCATGGTCGAGACGATCATGACCCGGTTCAACCTGCCCGAGGACATGCCCATCGAGGCCAAGATGGTGTCCCGGGCGATCCGCAGCGCGCAGACCCAGGTCGAGCAGCAGAACTTCGAGATCCGCAAGGACATCCTCGAGTACGACGAGGTCATGAACCAGCAGCGGACGGTGATCTACGACGAGCGCCGCCGCGTGCTCGACGGGGAGAACCTGTCCGAGCAGATCCAGAACATGATCGTCGACGTCGTCGCGGGCTACGTCGACGCCGCGACCGCCGAGGGCTACAGCGAGGACTGGGACCTCGAGAAGCTGTGGGAGGGGCTGGGCCAGCTCTTCCCGATCTCGGTGTCCTGGCAGGACGTCGTCGAGGAGCACGACGACGTCGACCGCGACCTGCTCGTCGACGTCCTCACCGAGGAAGCCCTCGCCGCCTACCGGCGCCGCGAGGAGGAGATCGACGCGCTGGTGCCCACCGGCGGGATGCGCGAGCTCGAGCGCCAGGTGGTCCTCTCGGTGCTCGACCGCAAATGGCGCGAGCACCTGTACGAGATGGACTACCTCAAGCAGGGCATCGGGCTGCGGGCCATGGCCCAGCGCGACCCGAAGATCGAGTACAAGCGCGAGGGCTTCGAGATGTTCTCCGCGATGATGGAGGGCATCCGCGAGGAGTCCGTCGGGTTCCTGTTCAACCTGACCATCCAGGTCGAGGAGGTCGCCCCGGTCGACGCGGTCCCGGGCGCCAACCCCACCACCGAGACGGCGACGCAGCCCGCGATCCGTCCCGACGACCCGGACCCGCGCCGGCTCTCGACGGCGGGTGCGGCGCCGATCGGTGCCCCCGTGCGGCCCAGGGGGCCCGGCGGTCCGGTGCCGTCCCAGGGCCAGGGCGGCCCGCGGATGGTCCCGCCGGACGCCCGGCGTCCCGGCTTCGAGCCGACCGCGGCCATCCCGGCCGCCCCGATGCCGGCGGCCCCGCCCCGGGCGCCGGTCGACCGGCCGTCCCAGCCGGGCGTCCCCGCCCACGGCGCGGACCGCAACGGCGGCCAGCGCGGGCGGGGTGCCCCCACCGGGCGGCGCGGACGCGAGGGTCCGCCGCGCGGCCCGCAGCAGCCGGGCCAGGCGCCTCCGCAGGACGCACCCACCTCGGCCGGACCCGCGATGTCCCAGCTGGGGGGCGCCCCCGCCCCGAACGCCTTCCAGGGAGCGGGGCTCGGTGGCCGGCGGCCGGCCAAGCTCAACTACTCCGGGCCGGACGAGGACGGGCACGCGGCCGCCGGCGGCGCTCCCGGGGCGAACGGGGGCCGTCGGGCGGCCAACCCGAACCAGGCCCGGCGGGACGACACCCCGTCGCGCAACGCGCCCTGCCCCTGTGGTTCCGGCCGCAAGTACAAGCAGTGCCACGGGGCGCCGGCGCGCTGAGCTCGGCCTCGGCCGCTGCTGGAGCCCCCGACGAACGGCCGGTCCGCCGAGAAGCCCGGCCCCCGCAGCGCACCGTCGCAGCCGACGGAGCTACTCAGAGCACCGCGAGCTCGGTGACCCGCCAGGTCCGCGTCGCGTCGAGCTCGAAGCGGGCGACCGCGGCGCGGGCCCGACCCTGACCACACAGCGCCGCGGCCACCTCGACGGCCAGCCCGGGCGCGCCGCCCGGACCCGGCGCCCCGACCACGGGACAGAGCCGCAGCCCCCGCACCCGCGCCCCCCGCGGAAAGTCGGGCGCCACCCGAGCCAGGCCGGCCTGCACCCGCTCGGCCAGCCCCGACGGGCACAGGCGGGCGAGGTGTGCCGGCGGGCGGCGCCCGTCGAGGACCTCGGCCACCGCGGTGAGGAGCCCGACGGCGAGCGGGCCGACCTGACCGCACGCGGTCTCCAGCGCCGCCTCCCACGCCGGCCCGCCCGCGGAGTCCTGTCCCGCCCCATCGCCCGCCGGAGAGACGGACTCGTCCCGCAGCGACCCGCGCTGCTCCGCGAGCACCTCGGCCAGCGGCCGCAGCCGCGGCAGCGGACGGCGGTCCATCCGCCGGGCCCGGGTCGGCGCGCCGCAGGGTGAGACCTCCCGGGGCCGCAGCACCGCATGGGCCTCACTCGCCCCGGGCCCGCCTCCCACCGGTCCCGGAACGACCTCGCTCGTCGCCACGCTCATGACCCGTCCTCCCACCGTCGAGCCGCCGCCAACACAGGACGCAGCGGGAGGAACCGCGCCCGACACCGGAATCTAGGCGAGCGCCACGACCCGTGGGTCCGGTTTCGGCGAAGACCGACCGGTCACCGACGCGCCAGTTCGAAGCAGGCGAGCGTCGCCGCGCAGGCCGCGTTGAGCGACTCCACCCCACCCGCCATGGGCACCACGACGGTGTCGTGCAGCTCGCCGCGCACCTCCTCGGTGAGCCCGTCGGTCTCGCCGCCGACCACGATCGCGACCCGCTCCGGCAGCTCCACCGAGAACAGCGACGACCGGCCGGCGCCGTCGAGCCCGAGCAGCACGAACCCCGCCTCGGCCAGCGCTGCGAGCCCCGCGGCCGCCGTCCCGGCCCGCAGCACCGGGGCGTGGAAGGCGACCCCGGCCGAGGCCTTGACCACCAGCGGGTCGATCGACGGCACCCCACGCCGCGGCAGGAGCACCCCGGAGAGCCCGGCAGCCGTGGCCGAGCGCAGGATCATCCCGACGTTGGCCGGGTTCGTCAGACCGTCGAGGACCAGCACCCGCGCCCCGTCGTCGGGACCCAACGAGGCCGTGAACCGCTCCACGGTCCGCATCCCGGGCGCGACGACGTCGGCCACCACGCCCTGGTCCTGCCGCCCGTTGCCGGCGAGCACCTTGACCCGTTGGGCGGACGCCCGCCGGACCTCGATCCCGCGGCGGCGGGCGGCGTCGATGATGGCGCGCGGGGCATCCCCGTTCACGCCCTCGGCGAGCACCACCTTGTCGACCTGCAGCGCCGGATCGGCGAGCGCCTCGAGGACGGGCTTGCGGCCGTAGACGGTCACGAAGCGGTCCTTCGGCGACGCTGCGCCGGCCTCGTCGGCCGGCTCCTGGGGTGACATCGGCGACCACTCTGGCAGACGGGGCGCCCCGCGGTGGCGTGCGAGGATCGGGGCCATGCCGGACCGCCTCTCGGCCCTGGATGCCTCCTTCCTCTACATGGACCAGCCGACGACGCCCATGCACATCGGCAGCGTCGCCGTGTTCCGCAAGCCGCGGTCCGGCTTCGACTACGAGCGGCTCGTCGAGCTCATCAGCGGGCGCATCGGCCTGGTCCCGCGCTACCGCCAGAAGATCCGTGAGGTCCCCGGCGGCATGGCCCGGCCCGTGTGGGTGGACGACACCGAGTTCGACGTCACCTACCACGTCCGCCGCTCCGCGCTGCCCGGGCCGGGCACCGACCGGGCGCTCAACGAGCTCGTCGCGCGGCTGATGTCCCGCCCCCTCGACCACACCCGCCCGCTGTGGGAGATGTACCTGGTCGACGGGCTGTCGGGCGGGCGGGTCGCGATCGTCACCAAGACCCACCAGGCGATGGTCGACGGCGTCGCCTCGATCGACATCGTCCAGGTGGTCCTCGACGACACCCCGGAGGGCCGGGAGGAGCCCGTCGACGAGTGGACCGCCCGCCCCGAGCCCCCGCCGTGGAAGCTGGTGCTCGACGCGATGGGCGAGGCCGTCGCCCGCCCCGGTAACGCCGTCGAGGTCGCGCGTGCCGCCGTCCGCGACGCCACGGACACCGTCACGCAGGTCGCGGGGGTCGCCGGCGGGCTGCTCTCCGCCGTCCGCACCGCCGTCCGGCCCGCGCCGACCAGCCCGCTCAACGTCCCGATCTCCACCCAACGCCGCTTCGCCCACGCCCGCACCGACCTCGAGGACTACCGGGCGGTGCGCCACGCGCACGGCGGGACGATCAACGACGTCGTCCTCACCGTCATCTCCGGGGCGCTGCGCAACTGGTTGCTCTCGCGCGGGGCGTCGGTGACCCCGTCGACGACGATGCGCGCGATGGTGCCGCTGTCGGTGCGGGGCGAGGTCGAGGCGACGGGCGCGTTCAACGGGGCGGGACTGCTCGGCAACCGCATCGCCTCCTACCTGGTCGACCTCCCGGTCGGGGAGCCGAACCCGGTGCTGCGGATGCACCACGTCGCGCACGCGATGCGTGAGCACAAGCAGTCCGGGCAGTCGATCGGGGCGAACGCCCTCGTGCAGGTGGGCGGTTTCGCGCCGCCGACGCTGCACGCCCTGGGCGCCCGGGCGGCCAGCGGGCTCTCCCGGCGGCTCTTCAACGTCGTCGTGTCCAACGTGCCGGGCCCGCAGCACCCGCTGTACGCGGGCGGCGCGCGGATGCTCGAGATGTACCCGATGGTCCCGCTGGCGAAGGGCCAGTCCCTCGCGGTGGGGCTGACCTCCTACGACGGCGGGGTGTTCTACGGCTTCAACGCCGACCGCGACGCCATGCCCGACGTCGACGAGTTCGGTGACCTGGTGAGCGAGGCGCTGACCGAGCTCGTCGCGACGGTGCCCCGGTGAGCGGGGGCCCGCGGTGACCCCGTCGCGGACCCCGTCCCGGCGGGCGGTCGTCATCGGGACCGGCGGCTCGCTCGGGTATGCCTGGGCAGTCGCGGCGCTCTCGACGTGGCAGCAGGCGACCGGGCTCGACGCCCGCGACGCCGACGTCGTCATCGGGACCTCCGCCGGCTCGATCGTCGCCTCCGCCCTCGCGAGCGGGGTCGCCGTCGACGACCTCGTGGACCACCTCCTCCACCCGCGCGAGCGCCGCGCAGGAGCCTCCGGGCAGCCGAACCGACCCCGACCGCGGGGGGCCCGCGGCGGGACGCCCCCGGTGCCGCGCCTCGGTCCCGGGTCGATCCGGCTGCTCGGACGCATCGCCCGGGCACCCCAGCGCTTCCCGCCGCTCGCCTTCGCCTCGGCGCTGCTGCCGGTCGGGCGCGCGGACACCTCCGGGGTGGTGAAGCTGGTGTCGTCGTTCGCGCCCGAGTCATGGCCCGGCCCGCCGTCGGCCCCCGAGCTGCGGATCATCGCGACCGACTACGACACCGGCGCCCGGGTGCCGTTCGGGCGTCCGGGCGCGCCGCCTGCGTCGCCGGCGGACGCCGCGAGCGCATCGTGCGCCGTCCCCGGCTGGTTCGCGCCGGTCCGTATCCACGGGCAGCGCTACGTCGACGGCGGGGTCTGCTCGGCGACGTCGGCCGACCTGCTGCTGGGGCCCGACATGCCGCCGGTCGACGAGGCCCTCGTGCTGATCCCGCTCGCCCGGCGCGGTGGGATCCGCCTCACCGGGGCGGGGGCGGCGGCCGACGGGGTCTTCCGTGGGATCGTCGGGGGTCGCAGCGCCCGGGAGATTGCCCGGCTGCGGACCGCGGGGGTGCGCGTCACGTCGCACGCACCCGGGCCGGAGGACCGCGCGGTGATGGGCTGGAACGTCATGGACGCCCGCAAGCAGGGCGACGTCCTCCGCACGGCCCTGCGGACGACGGCGGCCTGGTGGGCGCGGACGGACCGGGACGACCAGGCGAGCGAAGCGATGGGAGAGTGAGACGCGTGCGGATCTACGTACCGACGACGGTCGCGGGGCTGCGCAAGCTCCTCGCCGACGAGCAGGTGCAGCCGCTCTCGGGCACCGCGTTCGCGCTGACCCCGGCGCTGCGCGAGGCCTACACCGTCGGCGACGACGAGGAGCTGGAGTACGTCGCGATGACCGAGGCTGCCCGGGCCTCGCTGCGGCTGCTCGCGACGGAGCTCGCCGAGGACTCCGATGCGCCCGCGCGCCGGGCGGTCGTGGCGGCCGACGTCGACGACGTCACGCTGCGCCCCGACCTCGACGCCGCGGTCGTGCGGGTGGCCGGCCCGATCCCGATGCGACGGCTCGCCTCGGTGCACCTCGACCTCGCCGAGGCGGCCGAGGACGTGTGCACCGCGGCCGGGGTGATCGACGCCGCCGACCTCGGCGACGAGGACGCCGAGCTCGCGCTCGGTGACGCCGAGGACCACGACCTCGCCTGGTACGGGCTCCAGGAGCTGCCGTTCGTGCTGGAGCTCGAGGACCTGGACTAGGGCACCCGCGTCACGCGGCGACGCCCACGGCTGCCGCGGCGGCGAAATCACGAGAGCCGGAGGCGCCGTGCTCGACCGCATCCACCGGCTCGCCGCCGGCCCCGACCGCCGGATCCTCGGGATCGTCGGCGGGCCCGGCGCCGGGAAGTCGACCCTCGCCGACGCGATCCGGGAACGCACCGACCCGCACCGGGTCGCCGTCGTCGGGATGGACGGCTGGCACCTCGCGAACTCGACGCTGGAACGGCTCGGCCGCCTCGAGCGCAAGGGCGCCGCCGACACCTTCGACGCCGCCGGCTACGTCGCCTTCCTCGAGCGGTTCCGGACGGACGCGAGCACCACGATCTGGGCGCCCGAGTACCGCCGGTCCGTCGAGGAGCCGATCGGGGGCGCGCTGGAGATCGGCCCCGAGGTCACCCTGCTCGTCACCGAGGGCAACTACCTGCTGCTCGACGACCCGCCCTGGGACCGCGTCCGGCCGCTGCTCGACGAGGCCTGGTTCCTCGCGCCCGAGGAGGCCACCCGGCGCGCTCGGCTCGTCGCCCGCCACGAGCAGGTCGGGCGCACCCACGACGAGGCGCTCGCCCGCGCCGACGGCTCCGACGCCGCGAACGCCGCGGTGATCGCCAGCACGGCCGCCCGCGCCGACACCACCTTCACCGACGACTCCGTCGCGGGCATCCTCGGCCCGTGAGCCTCCCCGTCCCCGGCCTGGAGTTCCTCGCGCACGTCGTGGTCGAGCTCGGCGAGGTCCTCGACCTCGGCGTCACCGACGCCGGGCACCGCCGCATCGTGCCCATCACCGGCAAGATCACCGGCAAGACGGTCACGGGGGAGCGGTTCTCCGGGGTCGTGGTGCCCGGCGGCGGCGACTGGCAGGTGATCCAGGCCGATGGCGCCACCACCATCGACACCCGCTACACGCTGCGCGTCGGCGGTCGTCTACGACGCCTACACGCTCACCTGAGCCGGCCTCAGACCTCCCACGCCGGCGTGCGCAACGCCGTCAGGACCCGGCGCAGCGCCGCGAGCCGACCGGCCGAGAGCGCGCCGGACTCGACGAGCGGGTCCAGCGCGCACTCCGGGTCGGCGGGTGGCCCGAGGTGCGAGCAGCCCCGCGGGCAGTTCTCGACGGCCGCCGCGAGGTCGCCGAACGCGGCCACGACGTCGTCGGGGGAGATGTGGGCGAGCCCGAACGAGCGGATGCCGGGGGTGTCGACCACCCATCCCTCGTCGCCGGGCAGCGCGAGCGCCACCGCAGACGTCGACGTGTGCCGGCCCTTCCCGACGCCCGACACCACGCCCACGCTGCGCTCGGCGTCGGGCACCAGCACGTTGACCAGCGTCGACTTCCCGACCCCCGAGTGCCCGATCAGCGCGGAGACCCGCCCGGTGACGATCTCCCGCAGCGCAGCCGGATCCTCGTCGGAGCGGGTGACGACGATCGGGAGGTCGAGCTCGGTGTACTCGCCGGCGAACGCGGCCCCGCCGTCGTCGACGAGGTCGGCCTTCGTCAGGCACAGCACCGGGGTCAGGCCGCCGGCGTAGGCCGCGACGAGGCAGCGGTCGACGAAGCCGGTGCGCGGGGTGGGGTCGGCGAGCGCGGTGACGATGATCAGGTGCGAGGCGTTGGCGACGACGACCCGCTCGTAGGGGTCGGTGTCGTCGGCGGTGCGGCGCAGCACGCTCGTCCGCTCGGCGACGCGCACGATGCGCGCGAGCGTGTCGTCGGCGCCGGTCGTGTCGCCCACCAGGTCGACCTGGTCCCCGACGACGACGGGGGTCCGGCCCAGTTCGCGGGCGCGCATCGCGACGACGCGGATGTGCGGCTCGTCGTCGGGCGCGCAGGTCCAGCGGCCGCGGTCCACGCCGACGACCATCGCGGCGCGCGCGTCGGCGTGCTCGGGACGGCGCTTGGAACGCGGCCGGGTGCCCTTCCCGGGCCGGACCCGGACGTCGCTCTCGTCGTAGCGCCCCGCCGCGCCGCCGCGAGTCACGGGGTGCTCCGGCCCCGTGGGTGAGCGGCGCCGTCCTCGCACCTGACGCCAGCATCGTGCCGTTGCTGCCACGCGGTCGACGAGGTCACGCCGGGATCCCCACCCCGTGGACGAGGGCGGGCCAGTCGGTGGCGAAGTCGGGGAGCGTCTTCGTGGTGGCGGCGACGTCGTCGATCTCCACCCCGGGCACGACGAGCCCGACGAGCGCCCCGGCGGTGGCCATGCGGTGGTCGGCGTAGGCGCCCCAGGGCCGGGTGGGCCGCAGGGCGGCGGACGGCTCGACGACGAGGCCGTCGTCGGTCTCGGTGACCCGCGCGCCGAGCGCCGTCGCCTCGGCCGCGAGGGCCGCCAGCCGGTCGGTCTCGTGGCCCCGGATGTGCGCGACGCCGCGCAGCCGTGACCGGGCGCCCTCACGGGCAGCGAGGATCGCGAGTGCCGTCACGGTGGGGGTGAGCTCCCCGATCTCGGCGAGGTCGACGTCGACGCCCGACAGCCGGCCGTCGCCGCGCACCGTCAGGCCGGCGTCGTCCACGGAGACGGTGCCGCCGAACGCCTCGAGGACCCCGCGCACGGCGCTGATCGGCTGCAGGTCGGGCAGGCCGGGGGTCGACTCCGGCCAGCCGGCGACGGTGACCTCCCCGCCGGTGACGAGGGCGGCGGCGAGGTAGACCGCCGCCCCGGAGAGGTCGGGCTCGACGACGTACCGCGCGTCAGGTGTGACCGGCCCGGCCGACACCGCCCAGTGCGACGGTGCGCCGGCCTCGCCCTCGACCAGGGAGGTCACCGTGACGCCCGCGGCACGCAGCATCGTCACCGTCATCTCGACGTGCGGCAACGAGGGCACCGGGCCCGTCCCGCGGTGGGTGACGGCCACCCCCCGGGTGTAGCGGGGCCCGGAGAGCAGCAGCCCGGAGACGAACTGCGACGAGGCGGACGCGTCCACGGTCACCGGCCCCCCGACGACGGCGCCGCGGCCGAGGACGGTGAACGGCAGGCGGTCGGCGTCGGCGGGCTCGACCGTCACCCCGAGGCCGCGCAGGCCCTCGAGGACGCCGCCCATCGGCCGGGTGCGGGCGTGCGGGTCGCCGTCGAACTCGACCGGCCCGTCGGCCAGCGCGGCGGCGGGCGGCAGGAAGCGCATGACGGTGCCCGCCAGCCCGCAGTCGACCCGGCCGGCATGGAGGTGGGTGGGGGCGGTGACCGCGACGTCGAGGGTGCCGTCGCGCCCCGGGGTGACGGCGGTGTGGGCGCCGAGGGCCGCGAGCCCGTCGGCCATGAGCGCGGTGTCGCGCGACCGGGCGGCGCCCGCGACGGTGCGGGTGGCGCCGTCGGCGGCGAGCGCGGCCAGCAGCAGCGCCCGGTTGGTGATCGACTTCGAGCCGGGGACCGCGACGGTGCCGCGGACCGGGCCGTCGGCGAGGGGCGCGCTCCAGGAGCTCATGCGACCCATTGTCCCGCCTCGCCGTCGGTCGGCGGTGGCAGGATCGGTGGCATGTGCGGTCGCTACGCCCTGGCCAAGGACCCGGCCGACCTGGCCGAGGAGTTCGACGCGCGGGACGCGACGGACGGCTCCGTCGAGGGGCCCCGTCTCGAGACGCCCGAGTACAACGTCGCCCCGACGATGACGATCCCCGGTGTCGTCGACCGCCATCCCCGCGACGACGAGGGCACGCCGGACCCGTCGTCGGTCGAGCGCTCGCTGCGCGCGATGCGCTGGGGCCTGGTGCCCTCGTGGGCCAAGGACGAGTCGGTCGGCAACCGGCTGATCAACGCCCGCGCCGAGTCGCTCACCGAGAAGCCCGCGTTCCGGCGCGCGGCGGCGTCGCGGCGCTGCCTGCTGCCCGCCGACGGCTGGTACGAGTGGCTGCGCGACGGCGGCCACAAGATCCCGTACTTCATGACGTACTCGCAGGAGTCCGGGCTCGCCGGGCACCCGCTGGCGCTCGCCGGGCTGTGGGAGACGTGGCGGCCGCGTTCGGCCGAGAAGGGGACGGCGCCGCTGGTGTCCACCACGGTCGTCACCGTCGCCTCGGCCGGCCCGCTCACCGAGATCCACCACCGGATGCCGCTGGTGCTGCCCCGCGAGCGCTGGGCCGAGTGGCTCGACCCCGACCACGAGGACCCCACCGGCCTGCTCGTCCCCTCGGAGGACGTGCTCGCCGCGATCGAGATGCGCCAGGTGTCGTCGAAGGTCAACAACGTGCGCAACCACGGCGCCGAGCTCATCGAGGAGGCGCACGAGCAGCCCGAGCAGCAGGGGCTCGACCTCGAGGCGGCCAACCCGTCGTGACCGAGCTGGAGGTCCCGACGCCGCCCGGCCCGGCCCGGGTCGTCCTGGACGCCCCGGACCGGGCGACGGCCGTGCTCGTGCTGGGCCACGGCGCCGGCGGCGGGATCGAGGCGCCCGACCTGCTCGCGGCGGCCGGTGCTGTGCCGGCGGGCGTCGCCGTCGCCCGCGTCCTGCAGCCCTACCGCGTGGCGGGCCGACGGGGACCGGCCCCGGCGGCGCAGCTCGACGAGGCCTGGGCAGCGGTGCTGGCGGAGCTGACGCGCCGCTTCACGGGGGTGCCGCAGGTGCACGGCGGGCGGTCGTCGGGAGCGCGGGTGGCGTGCCGGGGCGCGGTGGTGGCCGACCCGGCGCCGGTCGGCGTGCTGACGCTCGCGTTCCCGCTGCTCGCGCCGGCCCGGAAGGACGGCACCCGGCCCGACCGCTCACCCGAGATCGACGCGGTCGACGCGGCCGGGATCCCGGTGCTGGCGGTGTCGGGGGACCGTGACCGGTTCGGGGTGCCACCCGCCGCTGTGCACCGCGAGGTCGTCACGGTGCGCGGGGACCACTCGCTGCGCGCGAAGGGCCCGGTCCGCGACGCCGTCGGCCCGTGGCTGGAGAAGCTCCTCCGCTGACCCACGACGACGTCGGCCCGGCTCGCCGCCGGAGGCTGGCGGGGAATCCGGGCGGGGGCGGGGGCGTTTCCACCCGATGCAGAGGGGCCGCGGTCGACGTACCGCGGTCGAGGGAAGGTGACGATGCCAGCGATGACGATGGAGCGCGGTACGCGGGCCGGGACCCGGTCCGCGTCCGACGGGGTCGTGATCCTGCTCCCGGACACGGACGGCTCTCAGAGTGAGGGTGCGGTCGCGCCCGCAGGGGTAATCTCCCGGCGTTCCGACGCCGCGTCCGACACGTGGCGCGAAGGGAGTCCGGTGGCCGAAGCCGTGCGCGCGGACCACGACGTGACCACGGACGGTGTCACGGTGCCCGCCCAGCAGGACGGTGCCGACACCGCCGGGTCCGTGGACGCCGTCCAGCAGGGCGGTTCCACCCCCGCCGACCTCGAGACCGAGACCGTCGCCGAACGTGCCGAGCGCTTCGAGCGCGACGTGATGCCGATGGTCGACCAGCTCTACGCGGCCGCGATGCGGATGACCCGCAACCCGCCGGACGCCGAGGACCTGGTCCAGGAGACGGTGCTGAAGGCGTACTCGTCGTTCACGTCCTTCAAGCCGGGGACCAACCTCAAGGCCTGGCTGTACCGCATCCTGACCAACTCGTACATCAACACGTACCGCAAGCGGCAGCGCCAGCCGCAGCAGAGCCCGACCGACGAGTTCACCGACTACCAGCTCTCGCAGTCGGCGGAGCACAGCTCGGCGGGCCTGCCGTCGGCGGAGGTGGAGGCGCTCGACCGGCTCCCCGACACCGACATCCGCGACGCCCTGCAGGCGCTGCCCGACGACTTCCGGATGGCGGTCTACCTCGCGGACGTCGAGGGGTTCGCCTACAAGGAGATCGCGGAGATCATGGGTACGCCGATCGGCACGGTGATGTCGCGGCTGCACCGTGGGCGCCGGCAGCTGCGCGACGCGCTGACCGACACCGCCCGCGACCGCGGGTTCATCCGTGACACGCAGGACGAGGGGGTGCAGTCGTGAGCTGCGGAGAGCCCCACGAGACCGACTGTGACGAGGTCCTCGCGGAGGTCTGGCTGCTGCTCGACCACGAGTGCGGCGAGGAGCGCGACGCCCAGCTGCGCCGCCACCTCGAGGAGTGCGGGCCGTGCCTGGCCCGCTACGGGCTCGAGGAGAAGGTGAAGACGCTGCTGGCGCGCACGTGCGGCGGCGACCGCGCCCCCGACGAGCTGCACCAGAAGCTGCGCGAGCGGATCCGTGCGACGGTGCTGGAGCAGGCGCAGGTCAGCGTCGAGCGGACGCCGTCGGGCACCGTCGTCGAGGTCAACCAGACCCGCGTCGAGACCTGGAAGCGCTAGCCGGACGCGCACAGACGAGAGGCCCGGGGACGACGTCCCCGGGCCTCTCGTGCATCCACGGCCCGCGCTCAGGAGTTGGGGCGCTTGCCGTGGTTCGAGCTCTTCTTCTTGCGGTCCCGCTTCTGACGTGCGCGCTTCGACATGAGCTCATCCTCCCACGAGGGGGTTTCCGGCCCGGTCGATGGTTTGATGGCCGTCGTGGCTGACGAGATCCGCGCGGAGATGGTCGCGAACGTCCTCGAGGTCGTCGCGCGCGAGGGCACGCAGGTGAGCGACGGCGACACCGTCGTGCTGCTCGAGTCGATGAAGATGGAGATCCCCGTGCTCATCGAGGGCAGCGGCACAGTGGTCTCGGTGGCGGTCAAGGAGGGTGACGTCGTGCAGGGCGGCGACCTCATCGCCGTCATCGAGCGCACCCCCGAGGGCGAGTAGGCCCCGGCGCCCATGTCGACGCTGAGCTTCCTGCTCGCGAGGCACACGACGCTCTCGGGCGACGAGGTCGCGCACCTGCAGCGGCTCGCGTCGGAGTGGCAGCTGCTCTCCGACCTCTCGTTCGCCGACTTCCTGCTCTGGGTCCCGGTGACGACCACGCCGACGGGCAGGCCCGGGTCGAACGGTTCGGGCGGCCCGGCTCCGGAGGCGCCACCGACCTTCCTGTGCGTGGCCCACTCCCGGCCGACGACGGCGCCCACCGCGCACCCCGACGACATGGTCGGCGGCACCGCCACCGCGGAGCAGCACCCCCAGCTGCTGCGGGCTCTCAACGACACCACGATGCGGCGCGAGGAACAGCCGCGCTGGCACCGCGGCCGCTCGATCCGCCGCGAGGTGGTGCCCGTCGGGTACGAGGGCCGCATGATCGCGGTGCTCGGCCGCGACACCAACCTCGCCGCGCCCCGGGTGCCGTCCACCCTCGAGATCTCCTACCTCGCGGTCGCCGGCGACCTGTGCCAGATGATCGCGGACGGCACGTACCCGACCGCCGGAAGCGCCGACGAGGGCCGCTCGACGCCCCGGGTGGGTGACGGCCTGGTCCGCGTCAGCAGCGTCGGCACGGTGCTCTACGCCAGCCCGAACGCGGCGTCGGCCTTCCACCGGCTCGGGTGGAGCGACGAGCTGGTGGGCGCCGACCTGCCGTCGGTCGCCCGGAAGGTCTCGGCCGACCCGTTCGAGGGCGCCGAGGTGGTGACGCTGCTGCGCGACGCGCTGGCCGGCACGCCCTCGCCGCGGGTCGAGGTGGAGAGCCGCGGGGCCACCGCCGTCGTGCGGGCCCTGCCGCTGCGTCCCCGGGGGGTCCCCAGCGGAGCGCTCGTGCTCGTCCGCGACGTGACCGAGGTCCGCCGCCGCGACCGCGCGCTCATGAGCAAGGACGCCACGATCCGCGAGATCCACCACCGCGTGAAGAACAACCTGCAGACCGTCGCGGCCCTGCTGCGCCTGCAGGCCCGGCGGACCCGGCACGACGAGGCCCGCTCGGCCCTGACCGAGTCGATGCGCCGCGTGGCGTCGATCGCGCTGGTCCACGAGTCGCTCGCGGCGTCGGTGGACGAGCGGGTGGACATCGACGAGGTGCTCGCCGGGGTGGTACCGATGCTCAACGACGTCGTGCGCCCCGGCGCCGGCGTGGAGATGCGGCGTGAGGGCCGCGCCGGGGTGCTCCCGGCCGTGATGGCGACCCCGCTGGTCATGGTGGTCACCGAGCTCGTCTCCAACGCGCTCGAGCACGGCTTCGGGGAGGGCACGACGGGTTCGGTGCGGATCGTCGCGAGCCGCACCGCGAGCCGGCTCTCCATCGAGATCGTCGACGACGGGCGGGGCCTGCCCGAGACCTTCTCGCTGGAGCGGGCCAACGGGCTCGGCCTGCAGATCGTGCGGACCCTCGTCGACTCCGAGCTCGGCGGCACGCTCAGCCTGCGCCCCGGCGCTTCGTGCGGCGCGCGGGCGGAGCTGACGATCCCGCTGGCGCACCACGGCGAGGCGCGCGCCCGCTGAGTCGGCCCGGGACGCGCGAAGGGCCCCTTCGGTCGAGTAGATCGACCGAAGGGGCCCTTCGCTCAGTACGTCCGTGGGGGCCGACCGGGGGCGGACGCGTGGGGAGCGAGCGTCCGCCGCCCCACCGGTCGGCGCGCCGCGCTCAGGCCTGTGCGTCGACCCGCACGCCGTAGCGCTTCATGGCGCGGCGCTCGTCCTCGCTCGCGCCGCCCCAGACACCCGCGTCCTGACCGGACTCCAGCGCCCAGGTCAGGCACTCGGACATCGCCGGGCAGCGACGGCACACGGCCTTGGCCTGCGTGATCTGCGAGAGCGCCGGGCCGCTCGTGCCGACCGGGAAGAACAGTTCCGGGTCCTCGTCGCGGCAAGCAGCGTCGTTCCGCCAGTCCATCGTGCTGGTCTCCTCGCTGGGTGCGCCTCGGGGAGCGCACCGGGTTGCGGTGGTCGTCGGCGATTCCTTCGGGGCGGAATCACCCGGGGTCTCGGACGACCCCTCGTGCCGTTCTCTCGTGCGGTGTCGTGCGGTGTCGTTCTCGGAGGTCCGGCCATGTCGTCCGCCCGGACCTGCGGCGACGGTGCCGCGGACCGGACACCGGCGTGTCCGCCTCCCTGCCCACCGGTCCTCGGAGAGAATCTCTCCGGTTCCCGGGGACCCGGCCGAGCAGTTCTGCGTGGTGCATTCCTGCCCGGCTCTCGCGGGGGATGACCAAGAATCTGCAGGAGGATCGCGTCTGGATCGAGTCCCAGACGGCTCGACGGGCATGGGCGGTCGGTGAGTGGATATCGGCGCACCGTGACGGCGCGATCACTGCGACGAGCGGAAATCGCAGCACGACGAGGCGTCGACCCTGCCGTCGGGCGGCGATGAGCGGTCGCTACGATGACCGTGACCACGCTGTGCGCCCGTGAAATGGCCAGCGAGGTCCCTCGAACGCCGGATCCAGGCCCCGCTCGTCGGCCTGTGACGGGCGTCCGGCGGCCCGGCGGCCGTCGTCGTGTGACGCCGCTCACGACCGCGAGACGGATGCCGCCGCGGTGAGCGCCCTAGACGACGACCCGGAGTGCGTCGGGCACCGCGAGGAACTCCACGTCGCTGCGCTGCCCGAGGTGGTCGCCGTCCACCTGCAGGTTCACCGGCTCGTCCGAGGTGACCCGCAGCGCAGGAACGTCGTCGTCGCGCAGCACCGATCCGAGCTCGGAGAAGCCCTCCTCGGAGAGGATCTGTCGCACGATGCGCCCGATCGTCGGCAGCCCGAGGCGGCGTAGCCCGAACAGGCCGAGCCCGCGGCAGAAGGAGCAGCCGGGGTTGGTGCGCACCGCACGCCCGCCGAGGTAGGTCCACGGGTCGGTGTTGGAGACCAGGGCGAGCTTGACGTCCTCCACCGGCTCCCGGCCCGGGATCTCCACCCGCAGCGACGGCGGGCGCGTCCGCGCCGTCGTCCAGCGGCGGATCGAGGTCGCGACGTAGCGGGTCGGCGTCGCCTCCCGGCCCCGGTCCCGCGCGTGCTCCATCGCGGCGATGACGTCGGCGTCCCAGCCGAGGCCCGCGTTGAAGCTGAACCACCGCTCGTCGGCCCGCCCGAGGCCCACGGTGCGGCTGCGGCCCGCCGCGAGCGCCTCGAGGAGCTGGTGGGTGGCCTCCAGCGGGTCCCGCGGGGCGCCGAGGGCCCGCGCGAACACGTTGGCCGAACCGCCCGGCACCACCCCGAGCGCCGGGACGCGCTCGGACGGCCCGTCGACCAGCAGCCCGTTGAGGGCCTCGTTGACCGTGCCGTCCCCGCCGAGGACCACGACGAGGTCCACACCCTCGACGGAGGCGCGCGCCGCCAGCTCACTGGCGTGCCCCCGGTAGCGGGTGGCGACCACCTCGAGCTTCAGCTCGCTGGCGAGCGCGTGGGCGATGACGTCGCGTCCTGCCGCCGTGGTGGTGGTGGCCGACGGATTGGCCACGAGCAGGGCCCGCACGGCACTCACCGTAGCCCCGTGCCCGACGGCGTTGGGCCGGGCGTGGGGCACGTATCCCGCGCTCCGGGGGCGCCTACCCTGGGACCGTGTCCGGCACGCCACCCGCCCCGGGGACCGACGCGCCCCCGCGCCCCCTGGTGGTCGCGGCGCTCGTCACGGCGCTGGAGGGCCTCGCGCTGGTCGTCGTCGGCGTCGTGCTGCTCGTCCTCGAGGGCACGCCGCAGGTGTGGGCCTTCGTCGTGCTCCTCGGTGCGGGCGTCGCCGCCGTCGGGATCGCGCTGGCCCGGGGCGCCCGGGGCGCGCGCGGCCCCGTCGTCGTCGCGCAGCTGCTCGGCCTGGGCGTCGCGTTCTACGCCGGCGTCACGAGCGGGCGCCCGGAGTGGGGCGTGCCGATCGCGGTGGTCTGCGCGGCCGTGCTGGCCGGGATCCTGACGCGGGCGGGCCGGGACTGGGCCGAAGGTGCCGAAGGCCCGTGAGCACTAATCCGCCCTGTAGGACGGATCTGTGCTCACCTGCGCGAAGCGCACCTACCGGTCCGCCGGCGGGGGCGGCGGCTCCACGAGCCCGCCCGGGGCGTTGAGCAGGTCGATCCGGTGGGCGCCGCGCTCGTGGCCCAGCACGGTGACCGAGGCCGGGTCGAAGGCGAAGCCGACGCCCGCGGCGGGCGCGAGGCCCAGGTAGCGGGCGATGAGCACCCGGCTCGCGTGCCCGTGCCCGATGAGCACGACGTCGCGGCGGGCCAGCTCCCGGTCGGCGTCGGCGATGACCTCGTCGATCCGCTTGGCGATCTGCTCGCCGGTCTCGCCGTGGGGCACCGGGCGGGTCCAGATCGTCCAGCCCGGGTCCTCAGTGCGGATGTCGGGCGTGGTGCGGCCCTCGTAGTCGCCGTAGTCCCACTCGGCGAGGTCCTCGCGGACGGCGTCCGGGGTCAGCCCGGCGAGCGCGGCGGTGTCCAGCGCCCGGCGCCGGGGACTGCACCAGACGACCGGCGGCGGTGCGTCCCGTCCGCGCAGGGTCTCCAGCAGCCGTCCGGCGGTGCGGGCCTGCTCCTCGCCGTGCTCGGTCAGCGGGAGGTCGGTCCGTCCGGTGTGGCGCCCGGTACGCGACCACTCGGTCTCCCCGTGGCGCAGCAGGTAGATGCGTCCGACGGGACTCTCGCTCGCCATGGTTCCTCCCGGGCGGGTCCCGACACCACGACGCGCCCGCCCCGCGAGGGGACGGGCGCGCCGGAGCGTGCGTCGGGCCTCAGCCCTTCTTGGTCTCCCAGAAGATGTCCGAGATCTCGCCGATGTAACCCAGCAGCTCGTCCCCGGTCTTGGGGTCGGTCGAGCCCTTCGTGCCGGTGGCGCCGGCGGCCTTGGTGGCCTTGTTGAACAGCTCGTGCAGCTGCGGGTACTTCTCGAAGTGCGGCGGCTTGAAGTAGTCCGTCCACAGCACCCACAGGTGGTGCTTGACGAGGTCGGAGCGCTCCTCCTTGATCTGGATGGCGCGCTCCTTGAACTCCGCGTCGTCGGAGCCCTGGTACTTCTCCTGGATCGCCTTGACCGACTCGGCCTCGATGCGGGCCTGAGCCGGGTCGTACACGCCGCAGGGGAGGTCGCAGTGCGCGGTGGCCTCCAGGCGCGGACGGAGGATGCTCGCGAGCAGTCCCATGTCGCCTCCCAACTCCCCTCCAGGGGGATCACGGTGATCGTTCCGACCGCGGCCCAACCTACTCCGGTGCGGGCCGCCGGGCAGCCGCACCGGGTCGGCCGTTCACGCTGGTGGGAGGGTTGTCGCATGCGCCGGGGAGCAGGGCGGCCGGAGTTTCCCGGCCGTTGGCGGTGGGTACCGCTGCGCGTCACCGTGCGAGGTGGCTCGATGGCCCCGACGCTGCACGACGGCGACGTCGTGCTCGCCGTCCCGGGCCTGCGCCCGCGCGACGGGGCGGTGGCGCTGGTGCGCTGGCCGCAGCGGCCCGGGCAGCTCTCGGTGAAGCGGCTCGCGCTCCGGTTCCCGGACGAGGGTCGCGACGACGGCGCCCGCTGGTTCGCCGTCGGGGACGCTCCCGCCGCGTCCACCGACTCCCGCACCCTGGGCCCGGCCGTCGCCCTCGCCGTCGTCACCCACCGGCTCTGGCCCCGGCCGGGTCGGCTCCGGCGCCGCTGAGGCCGCGGATCCGGGGGGTGAGGTCCCGTTCCGGAGACGACGCGGTCACGGGTCGGCGACGGAGCTGCTCGGACGGGTGACCCGGCGTAGCGCCACGGCCCCCGCGCACGACGATCTCCGGGAACCGGGCGGCGGGGGCCCGCGCCGGGCGACGTACCGGGGGAGAACAGCGCCGTGCCCGACGACGACCAGCGACTGCCGCGCCACTCGGCGTGAACGATGTCCGCGTTCCGGGCACCGGGGGCGCCGTCATCGTCGTCGCACCGGGCGGCGCACCGCGCGGACCGCCCGTCCCGCCGTCGCCGGGCCCCGCTGCTCGCGTGCGCGGCGGGCGCGGCGATCCCCGACACCGACGCCGGCGCCCTGGACCACGACGCCGTCTGGGACCGCGCGGTCGGGCCCGCCCAGTTCATCCCGTCGAGCTGGCGGGTCTACGGCGCCGACGGCAACGGCGACGGCCAGGCCGACCCGGACAACGTCTTCGACGCCGGCCTCGCCACCGCCCGCTACCTCTGCTCCGCCGGCGGCGACCTCTCGAGCGCGGCCGCCCGCCACGATGCGGTGTTCCGCTACAACCACTCCGAGTTCTACGTCGCGACCGTTCTCCGCTGGGCGGACGCCTACGCCTCGGGGGTGCTGCCGGTGCCGGACTCCTCCGGGACGGGCTCGGGGCCGGGTTCCGACGACGCGCAGGTGACGCTGGCCGCGCTGCCCTCCTCGTCGGTCCCGACGGCGGGTGTCGCGGCTCCCGTGGTCGGCGCGCCCGTGATCACGACTCCGGGAGCGACACGCCCAATATCCGATGCGACACGCTCACGGAGTCCGGCTCTTCCTCCGGTACCGGCCCCGCCGGGCGCGCTCACGGGCGCCGCCCCGCATCCGGCGAGCGCCCCGACGCCGACCAGCACGTCCTCGACCGCCACGACGGCCTCGGGCACGACCTCCCCGACCACTCCCTCGTCCTCGAGCGCCCCACCCCCGTCGACGTCGGCCACCGCGACCCCGGCGGCCCGGTGCACGGCGGCCCTGCCTCTGGTGGCGCGCGCGTCCGGGGTGCCCGCCGCGCAGCTGACGGCCGGGAGCACGCCCGGGCCGGGTGCGGGGCGCACGACCTGCACGGTGCGCGGTCCCCGGGGCCCGCTCCTCGTCGCGGTCACCAGCACCCCGGCCTCGTCGACGTCGCCCACCGGGGTCAGCCGCACCGTCGCCGGCGGCGCGACCGTGCTCACGGTCCCCACGACGAGCGGCCTCAACCCGGACCGGGCGAAGGCCGTCCTCGCCGCCCTCGCCGCCGGCTGGGCCTGAGCGCTGGCGTCAGCCCCCGGCGACCAGCGCGGCCACCCGGGCCTGGCAGGCCTCGACGTCGGGAAGGGTCCCCGCCTCGCGGGCCCGGGCGAGCGACGGCGCGTCGGTGTCCTTCGCGGAGAGCACCAGCTCGTCGGCGGGCACGTGCTCGGTCCAGGGCAGGCCGAGCTCGGGGTCGAGCGGGTCCACCCCGTGCTCGGCGCCCGGGTTGTAGGGCGTGGAACACAGATAGGTCGCGACGGTGCCGTCGGCGAGCGCCAGGAACGCGTGCCCCAGCCCCTCCGAGAGGTACACCGCACGCAGGGCTTCGGCGTCGAGCAGGACGGCGTCCCACCGGCCGAAGGTGGGGGAGCCCACCCGGATGTCGACCACGACGTCGAGCAGGGCACCCGCGGAGCACTGCACGTACTTCGCCTGGCCCGGGGGCACGTCCGCGTAGTGGACGCCGCGCACCACGCCCCGACGGGATACGCTCGTGTTGGCCTGCGCCACATGCAGCGGGTGCCCGACGGTCCCGGCGAACACCTCCGCCTGGAAGGGCGCGGCGAATGCCCCGCGCGCGTCCGGGAACACCGGCGGGGTGAACACCCACGCGCCGGGTACCGCGAGTTCCTCGGCCTTCACGCCGACGCACCCTAGCGGCCGGCGCGGACGGGGCCGCGGCGGCCGGCGCAGACCAGCCCGACGTCTCCGCATCGCAGACAACGGGCGCACGAGCCGCGAGGATCGACCGGTCCGGGCCCACCCCGCTCGTCCGGATCCGTGCCGGGCACCCGGGATCCGCACCAGCGATCCCGCCGACCCGAGCCCTCCGACCCCGTTCGATGCGATCCCCGCCGCCGTGCCGCGTTCCCGCGGCCCGCGCGCGCTACCCGTCCCCCCCGACCGCGACCCACCAGCCAGGAGGACCGCGTGAGCAGCACCCCCGCCGGGACCAGCGTCCCGGACGTCGACGGCCGTGACCTCACCGACGATGAGATCTTCACCGAGCACGAGAACGGCAAGCTCTCGATCGCGCCCACCGTGGCGCTGCAGGGCCGTCGGGACCTCTCCATCGCCTACACCCCCGGAGTGGCGAAGGTGAGTCGGGCGATCGCCGACGACGCCGCGCTGACCGCCCGCTACACCTGGACCCACCGGCTGGTGGCCGTCGTCAGCGACGGCACCGCGGTCCTGGGGCTGGGTGACATCGGCCCCCGGGCGTCGCTGCCGGTGATGGAGGGCAAGTCGGCGCTGTTCAAGGCGTTCGCGAACCTCGACTCCATCCCGCTGGTGCTCGACACCACCGACGTCGACGAGATCGTCGAGACCCTGACCCACCTCCGCCCGTCCTTCGGCGCGGTCAACTTGGAGGACATCGCCGCGCCGCGCTGCTTCGAGATCGAGCGCCGGCTCATCGAGGCGCTGGACTGCCCGGTGATGCACGACGACCAGCACGGAACCGCGATCGTGGTGCTCGCCTCCCTGCGGGGCGCCGCCGCCGCGCTGGGGCGGGATCTCGAGCCGCTCAAGGTCGTCGTCTCGGGCGCCGGCGCCTCCGGGGTCGCGTGCGCGAAGATCCTGCTCGAGGCCGGTGTCGACGACGTGACCGTGCTCGACTCCCGCGGGGTCATCCACACCGGCCGCGAGAACATGAACGTCGCCAAGTACGCGCTGGCCGAGCAGACCAACCCGCGGGGGTTGCGAGGCGACCTGACGACGGCGCTGGCGGGCGCGGACGTCTTCCTCGGCCTGTCCGGCTCGACGGTGCCCGAGTCGGTGATCGAGACGATGGCCGACGACGCGATCGTCTTCGCCCTCTCCAACCCGGACCCCGAGATCGATCCGGGCGTCGCCCGGGCGCACGCCTCGGTCGTCGCGACCGGACGCAGCGACTACCCGAACCAGATCAACAACGTGCTCGCGTTCCCGGGCGTCTTCGCCGGCGCGCTCGACGCGTCCGCGCGGCGGATCACCGAGCACATGAAGCTCGCCGCCGCCGACGCGATCTTCGAGATCGCCTCCGAGGAGCTCGGTGTCGACCACATCGTCCCGAGCGCGCTCGACCCCCGGGTGGCGCCCGCGGTGGCCGCCGCGGTGGCACGCGCGGCCGGGTCCGACGGCGTCGTCCGGCGGCACGTGGCCGAGGTCGCGGCACCGGAGGAACGGTGAACGGCAGAGACGTTCGGGTGATCACGTGTGAACCGATCGGGGACCGGGTACCGGTCGCGGCTCGTCGGTGACCGCTGACGCGGGTCATCTCGCACGGTCCGTGCCAGGAGGAGCGCGTCTGGGTGAAGCGCCGTGCACGTGAGCGACACGCGGTGGAGCGTGTGCCGCTCATCGCATCAACGGCGAGTTCCTGAACCGTTCATCGTCCGGGTTGAGACAGAACCCTCGACTTGATGCCACCCGACCGCGCGAGAAAGGACGGTCGGCGCCACAGGGCACTCGACGGGGTGACGTGCCCGGACCTCACCGAGGTCTCCTTCGTTGCGGTGATCAGGACGGCTGAGACGACCTGATCGGGGTTCGTCCCGAAGACCGCCGGTGAGGGGGCGAACAGGTGAACGGAGCGGGGCGGACGCCACGACTCGCCGTCGTCCGGATGCCGGATGGCGATGCGTCCGAGGCAGACCGCACCCGCACGCTCCCCGAGCCGCCGGCGCTGCCGGCGCCGACCGTCCCGGCGGCCTCGGGCGCCTTCGCCCGCCCCGTGACCCGGGACCGCGGCGCCGCTGCCGACGTCGTCGACGACGCCCACGCCGGCGCCGACGACGTCGCGGCGCCCGGGACCGGCGACGACGCGGTGCCGAGGGTCGAGGCGGCGACGCTGCCGACCGTGCCGCGGCGTCGGCCCGCCCGCCCGGCGGTCCCCGCCCCGGCGGACAGGGACGGCGCCGTGGTCCCCGCCGAACGGCCGTCCCCGACGGTCCGCGGGAGCCGGGACGTCCGCCCCGACGCCTCTGCGCCGGTGGCCGCCACCACGGTGGCCGTCCCCGTCGGGGCCGCCTCCGGGGCGCCGGGGCCGATGCCGGATGGACCCGTCGTGCTGCACGACGAGCGGGGCCGCATCGTCACCGCCTCTCCCGAGCTCGCCCGCCTCGTCGGCGTGCCCGCCGAGGAGCTCGTGGGACGGCCGGTCGACACCGTCGTCGCCGTCCGCCCGTCGGCCCCCGAGCAGGGCGCCCTCCTGCGGCCCGGCCAGGGCCCGCTCCCGGTCCGGCTGGTGCGCTGGCGCCAGGTCCCCGGGACCGCCCACCAGGCCTTGCTCCTCGTCGACGTGAGCGACGTCGTGCCGACCCCGGCGTCGCCCCGCAAGGTGGCCGACGCCGCGGTCGCCGACGAGCGCCGACGGCTGGAGGAGCTCAGCCGCCTCGCGGGGATCGGGTCCTTCGAGAACGACCGGACCCGCGACACCTGGGTGATCAACTCGGTGGCGCGCACCCTGCTGGGGCTGCCGCCCTTCGGCACGCTGACGCGGGCGCACGTCGCGGAATCGGTGCACCCCGTCGATCGGGCGCAGGTCGGTGCCCGCTGGCGCGCGATGCTCGAGGAGGGCGCCCGGCTCGACCTCGAGGTCCGCCCCGCCCACGACCCGACGCGGGTACTGCACGTGCGGGCCGTGCGCACGACCGTCGGGGACCGGGTCGTCGTCGCCGGCGCCGTCGAGGACGTCACCGAGCGACGCGCGATCGAGACCCGGATGCGGGCCTCGACCCAGCGGTTCACCGACCTGCTCGCGGTGGCGCCCGTGGGGGTCGCGCTCTTCGACGACCACGAGCGGCTCGTCCAGGCCAACCGGTCGCTGTGCCGGCTGCTCGGCGAGGGCCAGGACACACTGCGCGGGCGCCGCGCCGACGAGCTCCTCGACCTCGCCGCCGAGCGCGCCGCCCTCGCGCCCGGCGCCGCCCCGACCGGCGAGATGCCGCTGCTGGCGCGGCCCGCGGGGTCGGCCGGCTCGATCTCGTGGTCGTGCGCGGCGCGGGCGCTGCGGCGCCGGGAGCGAGGCGCACGGGGCGCGGCGACCGAGTCGGTGTGGTGCGAGCTGCACGTGTCGGTATCGGTCGACGACCTCGGACGGGCCACCCACCTCGTCGTCTTCACCGACGTCACCGAGAACCGTCGGGTCGAGGCGTCGCTGCGCCACCAGGCGATGCACGACGAGCTGACCGGACTGCCGAACCGTCGGGCGCTCTCCCGGGCGGTGTCGCACCTGCTGGCCGGGCCGAGCGCGCGGCGCACCGCGGTGCTGTTCTGCGACCTCGACAACTTCAAGCGGGTCAACGACTCCCTCGGGCACGACGCGGGCGACGAGCTGCTGGTCGTGCTGGCCGAGAAGCTGCGCGAGGGCCTGCCGGCCGGGTGCAGCGCCAGCCGTCACTCCGGTGACGAGTTCGTCGTGGTGTGCGCCGACGTCGACGCCCACGGCGGCCTGGACGAGCTCACCGCCTCCGTCGGGCGCATCCTGCGCACCGCGGTCCCGGTGCACGGTCAGTTGGTGCGGGTCTCGGCGACCATCGGGGCCGCGGTCGGTGCCGCGCTCGGCCTGCCCGCGACGCCCGGTGAGCCGGACATCGACCTCGGGGGCGACCCGGTGGAGCAGGTGCTCGCCACCATGCCCCTCGACGCCCCCGACCACCCCGCCACGGCCGACCTGGTCCGCTTCGCCGACGCCGCGCTGTTCGAGGCGAAGAGCGGCTCGAACCGGGTCGCGCTCGCCGACGAGGCCATCATGCGGGGCGCCGACGAGGCGCTGAGGATGGAGTCCCAGCTCCGGCAGGCGATGGTCAACGACGAGCTGGTGCTGCACTTCCAGCCCGTGGTCGCCGCCGACGGCCGGGTGCAGACCGCCGAGGCGCTGGTGCGCTGGCAGCACCCCGAGCACGGGCTGATCTTCCCGGACAAGTTCCTGCCGATCGCGGAGGCCGCAGACCTGCTCGGCGAGCTCGACCGCTGGGTGCTGCGCACCGCGGTGCGCGCGGCCGCGTCCTGGCCCACCGACGGCGATCACCCGACCGCCTCGGTCGCGGTCAACCTCGCGGGCCTGCTGCCCGGCGACCCCGACTTCCTCGCGACGGTGCACGAGGCGGTCACCGAGGCCGGCCTGCCGTGGGACCGCCTGGTGCTCGAGCTCGTCGAGACCTGCCTCGCCGACCTGCCGCCCGCGACGCTGCGCGAGATGAACGAGCTGATCGCGGCGGGCGTGCGGTTCGCCGTCGACGACTTCGGCACCGGCTACTCGTCGCTGTCGCGCCTGACCGGGCTGCCCGCGCAGATCGTCAAGCTGGACCGGGGCTTCGTCCGCGGGGTCGCGACCGGCGAGTCGGACCGGGCCGTGGCGCGCGCCGTCGTCGAGCTCGCCGCAGCCATCGGCCAGACCTGCGTGGCCGAGGGTGTGGAGGACGCCGACCAGTTCGCGGTGCTGCAGGACCTCGGCGTCGACGCCTACCAGGGCTGGCTCTTCGCCCGGGCGATGCCCTCCGGCGCGCTCGCCGAGATCCTCGCCCGCGGCCCGATCACCAGGGACGTCGCCGACGCGTCCTGAGGGAAGACTGCGGGACGTGGCAGGATCGCTCCCGGTGACATCGTCCCGCTCCGTGCCCACCTCCGGCCGCGTGCCCGGTCGCGTCGCCGTGGTGCTCGCGGTCCTCGGGCTCCTGCTGGCGGCCTGCGGCGGCGGGGGTGATCCTCTCGGGTCGTCCCCACCGCCGCCGTCGGACCCCGACACGATCCGGGTCGGCTCGGCGAACTTCCCCGAGAACCGGCTGCTCGCCGAGATCTACGCGACGGCGCTCTCGATCCGCGGGGTCCAGGTCGAGCGGCGGTTCGGCATCGGCAACCGCGAGACCTACTTCCCGCAGGTCCGCGACGGTGCCGTCGACCTCGTCCCGGACTACACCGGCAACCTGCTGCGCTACCTCGACCCGAACGCGACCGCGACCGCCCCGGCCGACGTCTACGCCCAGGTGGCCCAGCGGCTCCCCCCGACGCTGCGGGTCCTGCAGCCGAGCGCCGCGCAGGACAAGGACGGCGTCGTCGTCACCCGCGCCTTCGCCGCGCAGAACGGCGTGCGCTCCATCGCCGACCTCGCCCGGCTGTGCCCGACGCTGACCTTCGGCGGCCCGCCCGAGTTCGCCACCCGCCCCTACGGCATCCCCGGCCTGGCCCGGACCTACGGGTGCACGCTCCGGGCGTTCCGCGCCCTGGACTCCGGCGGGCCGCTGACCGTCGCCGCGCTGCGGCAGGGCACGGTCCAGGCCGCCGACCTGTTCAGCACCGACCCGTCCCTGGCGATGAACGACTTCGTCGTCCTCGACGACCCGCGGTCGAACTTCGCCGCGCAGCAGGTCGTGCCGCTGATCAATGCCACGAAGCTCGCGAAGCCGGCCGTCGCGGACGTGCTCGACCTGATCTCGGAGAAGCTCGACACCGCGACGCTCACCGACCTCAACCGACGCGTCGAGGGCCCCGACAAGCCCGATCCGGCCCAGGTCGCCCGCGACTGGCTGAGCTCGGCCGGGATCGGATAGGTGCGCTTCGCGCTTGTGAGCACTTTTCCGCGCGATAACCCCGAAAAGTGCTCACATGCGCGAAGCGCACCTAATCCGAGTCGTCCCGGGCCAGGAACGTCGCGAACCGGTCCGCCGCCCCGGCGTGCTCGGGGTGCGCGTCGACGAAGGCCCGGAGCCGGTCGGCGAGCCAGGCCAGGGAGACCTCCTCCTCGCCGCGCCGCTCCTCGAGCTCCTCGATGCCGCGGTCGGTGAAGTACACCCCTACTCCACGGCCTCCGCGATGAGCGCCTTCTGCTCGACCTCGTGCACCTTCGCTACGCCGGCCGCGGGCGCGGCCATGCGGCGCCGGGAGATGCGGTGCATCCCGCGAAGCGCCGGGACCTTGTCGGGGAGGTTGAGGCCGAGGAAGGGCCAGGCGCCCTGGTTGGCCGGCTCCTCCTGCACCCAGGCGATGTCGGAGACGTTCTCGTAGCGGCCCACGATCGACGCGATCTCGTCCGAGGCGATCGGGTAGAGCTGCTCGAGCCGCACGATCGCGACGTCGTCGGTCCGCCCGGCCTTCTCCCGTGCGGCCACCAGCTCGTAGTAGAGCTTGCCCGCGCAGAGCAGCAGCCGGCTCGCCCCTGCGGCCTTGCCGGCGTCGGCGAACGACGGGTCGTCGAGCACCGGGCGGTAGGAGCCGGAGGTGAAGTCCTCCACCGGGCTGACCGCGGCCTTGTTGCGCAGCATCGACTTCGGGGTGAAGACGACGAGCGGGCGGCGCACCCCGTCGGTGGCGTGGCGGCGCAGCAGGTGGAAGTAGTTCGCCGGGCTCGACGGCAGCGCGACGGTCATCGACCCCTCGGCGCACAGCTGCAGGAACCGCTCGATGCGGCCCGAGGTGTGGTCCGGCCCCTGGCCCTCGTGGCCGTGGGGAAGGAGCAGCACGACGTCGGAGGTCTGGCCCCACTTCGCCTCACCGGACGAGATGAACTCGTCGATGATCGACTGCGCGCCGTTGACGAAGTCGCCGAACTGGGCCTCCCAGAGCACCAGCGCGTCGTGGTTGACCACCGAGTAGCCGTACTCGAACCCGACCGCGGCGAACTCGGAGAGCGCCGAGTCGTAGGGCATGAACCGGCCCTGGTCGGCGGTGAGGTGCCGCAGCGGCACGTACTCCTCGCCGGTGTGCCGGTCGATGAGCACCGAGTGGCGCTGCACGAACGTGCCGCGCCGCGAGTCCTGGCCGGAGAGCCGGACGAGCTTGCCGTCGATGAGCAGCGAGCCGAACGCCAAGAGCTCCGCCCACGCCCAGTCGATGCCCTCCTGGGTGTCGGTCGAGGCGGCCTTCCCGCGGCGCTCGAGCACCGGCTTGACGCGCGGGTGCACCGCGAAGCCCTCGGGCAGGTCGACGAACGCCCGCGCGATGCGCTGCACGACGTCGAGCGGCACTGCGGTCTGCAGGGAGTTCGGCATCGCCTGCTCCCACTCGACCGACGGGCTGGGCTCGATCTGCGCCTTCTCCAGCTCGCGGACCTCGTTGAACACGTGCTCGAGCTGGCTGCCGTAGTCGCGCAGCGCGTGCTCGGCCTCCTCGAGCGAGATGTCGCCGCGGCCGATCAGGGACTCGGTGTAGGTCTTGCGCACCGAGCGCTTGGCGTCGATGACGTCGTACATCTCGGGCTGGGTCATCGAGGGGTCGTCGCCCTCGTTGTGGCCCCGGCGCCGGTAGCAGATCATGTCGATCACGACGTCGGAGTTCCAGCGCTCCCGGAACTCGACCGCCTGCCGTGCCACCCAGACGCAGGCCTCCGGGTCGTCCCCGTTCACGTGGAAGACCGGCGCGTCGATCATCTTCGCGACGTCGGTGCAGTAGTGCGTGGAGCGGGTGTGCTCGGGCGCCGTCGTGAAGCCGACCTGGTTGTTGACGATCACGTGCACGGTGCCGCCGGTGCGGTAGCCGCGCAGCAGGGCGAGGTTCAGCGTCTCGGCGACCACGCCCTGGCCGGCGAACGCGGCGTCGCCGTGCATCGCGACCGGCATGACGGTGAAGCCGTCCTGGCCCTTGTCGAGCACGTCCTGCTTGGCGCGCACGATGCCCTCGAGCACCGGGTCGACCGCCTCGAGGTGCGACGGGTTGCTCGTCAGCGACACCGTCGTCTCGCCGTCGCCGAACATCCGGAAGAACTTGCCCTCGGCGCCGAGGTGGTACTTCACGTCGCCGGAGCCGTGCGCCTGGCCCGGGTCGAGGTTGCCCTCGAACTCCCGGAAGATCTGCGAGACCGGCTTGCCGACGATGTTCGCGAGGACGTTCAGCCGGCCGCGGTGCGGCATGCCGATGACGACCTCGTCCATCTCGTGCGCCGCGGCCTCGTCGAGCACCGCGTCCAGCAGCGGGATGACCGTCTCCGCGCCCTCCAGCGAGAAGCGCTTCTGCCCCACGTACTTGGTCTGCAGGAACGCCTCGAACGCCTCGGCCGCGTTGAGCTTGGAGAGGATGTACTTCTGCTCGGCGACCGGCACCTTCTCGTGCGGCACCTCGATGCGCTCCTGGAGCCAGGCGCGCTTCTCCGGGTCGAGGATGTGCATGTACTCGATGCCGATGGTGCGGCAGTACGAGTCACGCAGCACCCCGAGGATGTCGCGCAGCTTCATGCACTGCCGGCCCGCGAACCCGTCGACCGGGAACTCGCGGTCGAGGTCCCACAGCGTGAGCCCGTGGGTCTGGATGTCCAGGTCGGGGTGCTTGCGCTGCGGGTGGTCGAGCGGGTCGGTGTCGGCCATGAGGTGGCCGCGCGTCCGGTACGCGTCGATCAGCTCGATGATCCGCGCGGTGCGGTCGATCGAGCTCTCGGGGAGGTCCTGGGTCCAGCGGACCGGCTCGTACGGGATGCGCAGCGAGGCGAAGATGTCGTCGTAGAACCCGTCCTCGCCGAGGATCAGATGGTGGATCCGCCGCAGGAAGTCCCCGGACTCGGCGCCCTGGATGATGCGGTGGTCGTAGGTGGACGTGAGCGTGATGATCTTGCTGATGCCCATGTTCGCGAGCCGCTCGTCGCTCGCGCCCTGGAACTCCGCCGGGTACTCCATGGCGCCGACGCCGACGATCGTCCCCTGGCCCACGGTGAGGCGCGGCACCGAGTGGTTCGTCCCGATCGTGCCCGGGTTGGTCAGGCTGATCGTGACGCCCGCGAAGTCCTCGGTGGTCAGCTTGCCGGTGCGGGCCTTGCGGACCATGTCCTCGTAGGCCGCCCAGAACTGGGCGAAGTTCAGCTTCTCGCTGCCCTTGAGCGCGACCACCACCAGCGAGCGGGACCCGTCCTTGCCCTGCAGATCCATCGCGAGGCCGAGGTTGACGTGCCCCGGGTCGACGACGGCGGGCTTGCCCTTCTCGTCGCTCCCGTAGTGGCGGTTCATGTTCGGGAAGTCCTGCAGCGCCCGCACCATCGCGTAGCCGAGCAGGTGGGTGAACGAGACCTTGCCGCCGCGGGAGCGCCGCAGGTGGTTGTTGATGACGATGCGGTTGTCGGCCAGCAGCTTGGCCGGCACAGCGCGCACGCTGGTCGCGGTCGGCAGCTCGAGCGAGGCCTGCATGTTCTTGGCGATCGCGTTCGCCGCGCCGCGCAGCGGGCGCACCGTCTCGTCGGCGGCGGCGTCGTCCTGCGTCTTCGCCGGGGTGGTCGACCCGGCCGCGGGCTTGGACTCGGTCCGGGCCTCGCCGGTGGGGCGCTGGGACGTGGGGCCGTTGGCGGAGCCCGACGACGAGCCCTGCGACGACGATGCCTGGGATGACCCCGCCTGCGCCGGCGCGCTGCCGTTGGCGGTCGACGACGTGGTCGACGACGCGGTGGACGACGCCGTGCCGCTGCCGTTACCCGAGGACTGCCCCGCGGACTCGGCGCTCGAGGAGGCCGCCGACCCACCGGCCCCGGACGTCCCCGACCCGGCGCTCGCCGAGGCCGCGTTGGCGCCCGCGGCGTTCTCGCCGTCCGAGGGGGCGTAGTCGGCGAAGAACTCGTGCCAGGCCGCGTCCACCGAGTCCGGATCCGCCAGGTAGCGCTGGTACATCTCGTCGACCAGCCACTCGTTGGGACCGAACTGGGCTGCCGGACTACTCGTCGACACGGCTGGAGATCGCCTCAATCACGTGCGGAAGTGGAAACGGACACCAGGTTAGCGCTCCGTGTGCGCCCGGGTGGCGGCCCTGTAGCCGACTGCACCCAGTTCATGCGACGGCCGCGTCACCCCGGGCGGCGTCATCCCGCTCGAGGTGCTCCTCGGCGTCGTCGGCGGTGGCCGCGCCGGTGCGCCAGAGCATTGCGTAGCGGCCGCCCGCGGCGAGCAGCTCGCCGTGCGTCCCCTCCTCGACGACGCGGCCGCCGTGGAGCACGACGATGCGGTCGGCGCGCGCCGCGGTCGCGAGGCGGTGGGCGACGACGAAGGTGGTGCGTCGGGCGGCGACCCGGTCGCCCGCCGCGAGCACCGCCGACTCCGTCGCCGGGTCGAGGGCCGCGGTGGCCTCGTCGAGGAGCAGTAGCGCGGGGTCGACGAGCTCCGCGCGGGCCAGGGCGACCAGCTGGCGCTGCCCCGCCGAGAGCCCGCCGCCCCGCTCGCCGACCGGCTGGTGGAACCCGGCGGGCAGCGCGGCGACCACGTCGAGGGCCCTCACCCGACGCGCCGCCTCCTCGATCTCCGCCGGGCTCGCGTCGGGCCGGCCGTAGGCGATGTTCGAGGCGATGTCGCCCACGAACAGGTGGGCCTCCTGCGGCACCACCCCGAGCCGGTGCCGCAGCCCGGGGAGGTCGTAGCGGCTCACGTCGACCCCGTCGATGCGCACCGACCCGCTGGTGGTGTCGTAGAAGCGGGCCACGAGCTTGACGATCGTCGACTTGCCCGCCCCGGTCGCCCCGACCAGTGCGACCGTGCGCCCGGCCGGGACCCACAGCGACACGCCCGAGAGCGCCGGCGTGTCGGCCCCGGTGTAGGAGAAGCCGACGTCGCGCAGCTCCACGTCGCCGCGCAGCGCGCCCACCGGGACCGGGTGCTCGGGGGCGGGCACGGAGGTGGGCGTGCGCAGCAGCTCGGAGATGCGGGCGAGCCCGACGCGGGCCTGCTGGTACCCGTCGAAGACCTGGGAGAGCTGCTGGACCGGGCCGAAGAACATCGACAGGTAGAGCAGGAAGGCCACGAGGATCCCCGACGACAGGTCCCCGCTCGCCACCCGCGCGGCGCCGACGGCGAGGACCGCGGCCTGGGCGAGGTCGGAGAGCAGGTTGGCGCCGGGGAAGTAGGTGGCGATCAGGCGCTGGGCCCGCAGCCGCGCGCGGCGGTAGGCGTCGCTGGAACCGGCGAAGTGCGCGGCCGAGGCCCGCTCGTGGGTGTGGGCCTGGGCGACCCGCAGCCCCGCGACGTTCTCCTGCAGGTCGGCGTTCACCACGCTGACCCGCTCGCGCGCCTCGGCGTAGGCCACCGACGAGAGCCGCCGGAACACCACGGTCGCCACGACGAGCACCGGCATCACCGCGAGCGCGACCACGGCGAGCTCGACGTCGGTGACGAGCAGCGCCGCCGCCACCCCGAGGACGGTGAGCAGGGCGACGACCGCCTGGGCGAGCCCGGTCTGCAGGAACGACGACAGCGCGTCCACGTCCGTCGTCATCCGCGTCATGATCCGGCCGCCGAGCTCACGCTCGTAGAAGTCCAGCCCGAGCCGCTGCAGGTGGGCGAAGCTGCGCACCCGCAGCAGGTAGAGCCGGCCCTCGCCGACGCGCGCGGTGAGCACGGTCTGGATGAACACGACGACCCAGTCGACGAGGACGACGCCGAGGCCGATGGCCACCGCGAGCACGAGGATCGAGGGGGAGCGGCCGTTGATGCCCCCGTCGACCGCGAGCCGGGCCAGCGACGGGAACGCCACGGTGGCGAGCGCGTCGATGCCGACGAGCACGCTCACCGCCGCGAGCGCGAGGCGGACCGGGCGCAGCAGGTGCCCCAGCCGGAAGCCGGGGTCGGGCGCCGTCGGGTCCTCGCCGTGGAGGTCCGGCCGCTCGTCGGCGGGGGGCAGCACCGCCATGGCCGCGCGCATCTCGCGGGAGGAGACGGTGCCGTCGAGGCCCGCCGCGATCGGGTCGGGGCCGCCGCGGTCGCCCGGCGGGGCGTCGGCGTCCTCGACGGACGACGGGGCATCCGGCCACAGCGAGGGCGTCGTGCCGTCCGGGCCGGGGCCCTCGACGTCGTCGATGCGCGCCCGGGCGGGCTGGTCGATGCTCTCCCCGGGTCCGGCGAGCAGGGCGTTGAAGAGGTCGCAGCGCCCGGTGAGCTCCGCGGCGGTGCCGACGTCGACCACCCGCCCCTCGTCGAGGACCGCGATGCGGTCGGCGAGGGTCAGGGTGGAGCGGCGGTGGGCGATGACCAGCGTGGTGCGCTCGGCGGTGATCGCCCGCAGCGTCTCCCCGATCGCGGCCTCGGTGGCGGCGTCGACGGCGCTGGTCGCGTCGTCGAGCACGAGGACGCGGGGGTCGTAGAGCAGGGCGCGGGCCAGCGCGAGCCGTTGGCGCTGGCCGCCGGAGAGCGTGAGCCCGCGTTCGCCGACGCGGCTGTCGTAGCCCTCGGGCAGCTCGCGGACGAACTCGTCGGCCTGCGCGGCCCGGGCCGCCGCCCGGACCTGGGCGTCGGTGGCGTCCGGGCAGCCGTAGGCGATGTTGGCGCGCACCGTGTCCGAGAAGAGGAAGGCCTCCTCGAACACCACGCCGACGGTGCGCCGCAACGACGCCAGCGACAGCCGGCGCACGTCGTGGCCGCCCACGCGCACGGCCCCGCCCTGCACGTCGTAGAAGCGGGGGACGAGCAGTGCGACCGTCGACTTCCCCGAGCCCGCGGTGCCGATCACCGCGAGCGTCTCGCCGGGCCGCACCGACAGCGACACCCCGTCGAGGACCGGGTCGCTTCGGGTGTAGCCGAACCGGACGTCGTCGAGCTCGAGCCCGACCGGCCCCGCCGGGACCTCGAGCGCCGGCGGGTCGGTGCTGTCCACGATGTCGGGCTGGGAGTCGATGAGCTCGTACACGCGCTCCACGCCGGCCCGCGCGAGCTGCCCGGTGACGACGACCGCGGCCACCATGCGGGCCGGGGCGATGAGCGCGGCGATGTAGGTGGTGAAGGCGAGGAAGGTCCCGATGGTGATCCGGCCCTCGAGCGCGAGCGCGCCGCCGAGGGCGAACACCACGAGCTGCCCGACGGTCGGCAGCGCGGAGAGCGTGGGGGTCAACCGCGCGGTGAGGCGCGCGGCGCGGAGGCGCTCGGCGTAGAGCCGACCGGCGACGTCGGCGAGCCGGGAGGTCTCCCGCTCCTCCTGCCCGAAGCCCTTGACCGCGCGGACGCCCGTCACGGTCTCCTCGACGCCCTGCGCGACCTCGGCCGCCCGCTGCTGGGCCGACCAGGTCGCCGGGAAGAGGCGGCGCCGCATCACCGTCGTGAACACCAGCGCCACCGGCAGCGTGATCAGCGCGACGACGGTGAGCAGCGGCGAGAGCCACGCCATGATCGCGACGGAGACGGCGACCTGGGCGAGGGTGCCCACGGAGTAGGGCACCATCCCGAGCAGCCCCTGCACCTGCTGCAGGTCGGAGTTCGCGCGCGAGACCACCTGCCCGGTGCGCAGCGCGTCCTGGCGCGGGCCGTCGAGGCGCGAGATCGAGCCGAACACCCGGCGTCGCAGGTCGTGCTGCACCAGCAGCGAGAGCCGGCCCCCGAGGTAGCGGCGCAGGAACGCCATCGCGAACTTGACCAGCGCGAGCGCGACGACGGTCGCGACGATCGGCGTGAGCCCCGCGGTGGACCCCCGCACCGCCCGGTCCACCGCCACGGCCACCAGCAAGGGCCCGACCGACTCCAGCCCCACCCCCAGCGTCGAGGCGCCGACCGAGGCGGCCGTGAGGCCGCGGTGGCGCCAGCAGTCGAGGGAGAGGCGCCGCACCCAGCCGCGTGCCGGGTCGTCCGGGCGGGTGTGGCCGGGGTCGCCCGAGGTGTCGCGGGGTGCGGTGTCCTGGGATCGGGGGTCGGTGATCTCTGCAGTGGTGGGGGCCTCGGGCGAGGCGGGGTCGGGCACGTGATCCAGGCTAGGTCGACCCCCTGACAGCCCGCCCGTCGACGAGTGGTCGGGGAGGGCGGTGTGATCGTCCGGAACCCCTGCCCCGGTGGTGACGGGCGTGGCCGGGCGTGATGGAATCTGCGCCGTGAACCGCCGCGAGGAGCTCGTCCCGTTCTGGGTGGGCCGTCGCGCGCACGTGTTCGACCAGCGCTGTCGCTGACGACGAGTCCCGTTCCCCGTCCGAGGCGTTCCCGCCCGGGGGAGCCTCCTCCGGCCGTCTCCCGACGACGACGGCCGTCGCAGAACCGAGGACGTCGTCCCGTCATGACCGCCGTCACGCCCGCGCGCGCCGAGGCCGCCCGCCCCGAAACGCTGCCCTTCCTGCCCCGCTCGCGCCACGGTGACCGTCGCCGCTGGCACGACGGGCCGACCCCCGTCAGCCTCGCCGACCTCACCACCATCACCCGCCAGGTCGCCGCCGAGGTCGTCGCGGGCCTGCACGAGGTGCGCGTCGACCATGCCCACCGCTGGGCGAAGCGCCTGCACGCCGATCCCCACCTCGACGTCTGGCTGATCAGCTGGGCGACCGAGCAGGCGGCCGAGCTGCACGACCACGGCGGGTCGATCGGCGCGTTGACCGTGGTCCGCGGCGAGCTCACCGAGTGGCGCTGGACCGCAGGGTCGGCCACCGACCACGAGGTGTCGGCCGAGGAGCTCGCCGTCTGCGGGCCGGGGCTGCGGCGCCGGGCGCTGTCGGCCTCCTCCGGGGCGGCCTTCCCGCTGGGACACGTCCACGACGTGTCGAACCGCCGCCGCGAGCCCGCCGTCAGCGTCCACGCCTACTCGCCGCCGCTCTCGACGATGTCGTACTACGACGTCGACCGGGGCACCCTCACGCGGACGCGCTCCGAGCTGGTGGAGCCCGGGGCGTCGCCGGAGGGGGGCCAGGTCCTGACGTGACGACCATCGGCGAGGTGCTGGCGGCGGCCCGGGCCCGGCTGCACCGGCTCGAGCCCGAGGCGGCCGCGGCGCAGGTCCGGGACGGGGCGCGGCTGGTCGACATCCGGCCCGGCTGGCAGCGCCTCGCCGAGGGCTCGGTGCCCGGCGCCGTGGTGATCGAGCGCAACCACCTCGAGTGGCGTCTCGACCCCACCTCGGACGCCCGCGTCCCCGAGGCCGTCGACCACGACGTCGCCTGGGTGGTGCTGTGCTCCGAGGGCTACACGTCCTCGTTGGCGGCCGCGGCACTGCAGGACCTCGGCATCCACCGGGCCACCGACGTCGTCGGCGGGTTCCGCGCCTGGGAGGCCGCGGGCCTGCCGACGGCGCCGGGATCGGACGCGCCTCCCGACTACGCGCGGTCCTGAGCGGCGCCGGGCACCTCGCGGCAGCAACGGCACGTTCCTGGCGTCGCACGCCAGGACGGCGCCGTTCACCCATCGAGGGCCCGGCCCCGCCCGCGGCAGCAACGGCACGATGCTGGCGTCGAACGCCAGAGCGGCGCCGCTCACCGATGGGCGGCCCGCCACCCCGGTTCGAGGCCCGCCGCCGGGTGCTCGCGGGCGAAGAGCCCGAGGCGATCGTCGGGGGTGCTCGACCGAGAGGTACGCCGTGCTCTCGGAGGGTGATCACGCCTACCCGATCCACCCGGTGGGCTGCTTGGATCGCGCCATGACGCGCGGTCCCGAGACCTGGATCACCGAACTGACGCCGCTGTCCTTCCTGGCCCGCTCGGCCGGGGTGTACCCCGGCAAGACGGCCATCGTCCACGGCACGGCGCGCTGGACCTACGCGGAGTTCGCCCGCGACGCCCAGCGGCTCGCGCGGGGCCTGCGCGCGTCGGGCGTCGAGCGCGGCGACCGCGTCGCCTGCCTGCTGCCCAACGTCCCGGCGATGCTGCACGCGCACTTCGGCGTACCGCTGGCCGGTGCGGTGCTCGTCGCGGTGAACACGCGCCTCTCGGCCGAGGAGGTCCGCTACATCCTCGACCACTCCGGGGCGACGGTCCTCGTCGTCGACTCCACGCTGCTCGCGGCCGTCGACCCGATCCGCGAGAGCCTCGAGACCGTCCGCGAGATCGTCGTGCACGTCGACGAGCAGGGTCCCGACGCCGGGTCGGGCCCGGACGGGTACGCGGAGCTGCTGTCCCGCGGGGACAGCCCGGACGACGGCGGAAACCAGGACCTGCCCTGGGCCGTCGACGACGAGCGCGGCACGATCTCGATCAACTACACGTCGGGCACCACCGGCAAGCCCAAGGGCGTGCAGTACCACCACCGCGGGGCGTACCTGAACTCCCTCGGCGAGATCGTGCAGAGCTACCACGACCCGTCCACGGTCTACCTCTGGACGCTCCCGATGTTCCACTGCAACGGCTGGTGCACGCCGTGGGGCATCACCGCGATCGGCGGCACCCACGTCTGCCTGCGCGAGGTCCGCGGCGATGCCATCTGGGCGCTGATCGGCGAGCACCGCGTCACCCACCTCAACGGCGCTCCGACGGTCGTGACGACGATCATGAACGCCGCCGAGGCCCGGACCCTCGACTACGCGCTCGTCGTCACGACGGCGGGTGCACCCCCCAGCCCGACGACGATCCTCGAGATGGAGCGGATGGGGTTCCGGATCGTCCACGTCTACGGCCTCACCGAGACCTACGGCCCGTACACGGTCTGCCAGTGGCAGGACGAGTGGGGGTCGCTGGCGGACACCGAGCGGGCCCGCCTGCAGGCCCGGCAGGGCGTCGGGATGATCCAGACCGACGCGGTGCGGGTGGTGCGGTTGCTGGACGAGGCGAGCGAAGCGACGGGGGACGGGCCAGCGGACGTGACCGACTGGGCGTCCGTCGACCTGGTCGACGTGCCCGCCGACGGAACGACGATGGGCGAGATCGTCATGCACGGCAACAACGTCATGTCGGGCTACTACCGCGACCCGGACGCCACGGCGAAGGCGTTCGCCGGCGGCTGGTACCACTCGGGCGACCTCGGGGTCATGCACCCCGACGGCTACGTCGAGCTCCGCGACCGCGCCAAGGACGTGATCATCTCCGGCGGCGAGAACATCTCGACCGTCGAGGTGGAGCAGGCCGTCCTCTCCCACCCGGCGGTCCTCGAGGCCGCCGTCGTCGGCGTCCCCGACGAGCGCTGGGGTGAGCGGCCGAAGGCGTTCGTCGTCCTGCGGCAGGGGAAGTCGGTCGAGCCCGAGGAGGTCATCGAGCACGTCAAGACGGCCATCGCGCGCTACAAGGCGCCGCGCGAGGTCGAGGTCGTCGTCGAGCTCCCCAAGACCTCCACCGGCAAGATCCAGAAGTTCGAGCTGCGCGCCAAGGAGTGGGGCGGGCAGGAGCGGCAGATCCGGGGCTAGTCGCCGCCCCCTGCTCTGGCATTCGGGGTCACGGATGGGTAACGATGGCGGCCGTTGACCCGATGGGACCAGTGATGAGCCTTCCGACTGATCCGTTCGCCGCGCCATCGAGCGGCCCGTTGGCGCTGGACGTCGCGCGTGCGGAGGACGAGCGTGCCGCGGCCCTGCGCCGGCGGTCGTCGCGCCGCGCGCTCGCCGCCGTGACCGGGACGCTCGCCGTCGGCGCCGCCGCCGTCGGGGTGACGCTCGGCGCCGGCGGCGGACCCGACCTGACGTCGGCGGCCTCGTCGGAGGCCCCCGCCGCCGGCGCGGCGGCGACGCTGGCCCCGCCCGTGGCCGCGGCCCCGATCGTGCCGAAGGACGCGACCCCGCCCGCGGTGACG
>NZ_DASXJD010000187.1:0-4380 GCF_036497585.1 Actinomycetospora sp.
GCCCGACGTCCCAGGCCGACCGCATGCGGGGTCGGCCCGCCGTCACCGCGGCGACCACCACCGCGCCGGCCCCGGCGCCCGCCGCTCCCGCGCGCCGCGCGCGCACCGTCGTCGACGACCACCTCGACGAGCTCGGGGTCACCCTCGCCGCGCTGCGGACCCACGCGCCGCGGTTCGCGTCGTGGGGCACCGAGCTGGCCGGGCGCCTGCGTCGCGGCCAGCGGCTGCTCGCGGCGGGTAACGGCGGCAGCGCGGCCGAGGCCCAGCACCTGACCGCCGAGCTGGTCGGGCGCTACCGCGGCGAGCGCGAGCCGCTCTCGGCGATCGCCCTGCACGCCGACACCTCGACGATGACCGCGCTCGGCAACGACTACGGCTTCACCGAGATCTACGCCCGCCAGGTCCGTGCGCACGGGCGCCCGGGCGACGTGCTCGTCCTGCTCTCCACCAGCGGGCGCAGCGAGAATCTGCTGGCCGCGGCCGAGGTCGCCCGCTCGCTCGGGGTGACGGTGTGGTCGGTGACCGGCGCGGACCCGAACCCGCTCGCACAGGCCAGCGACGAGGCGATCTGCCTGCCGGGCGCGACGCCCTCGGTGCAGGAGGCGCACCTGGTCGCGGTGCACCTGCTCTGCGAGATGGTCGACGCGGCCCTCGGCCGGTCCGTCGTCCAGGAGCCCGGGGGTGCGCGGTGAGCGCCCCGCTGGTCGTCCTGGGCGACGCCCTGCTCGACGTGGACGTCGACGGGCGGGTCACCCGGCTCTGCCCGGACGCGCCGGTCCCCGTGCTCGACGCCGAGGCGGAACGTGAGCGCCCAGGCGGCGCCGCGCTGGCCGCGCTGCTGGCGGCCCTGGGCTTCTCGCGCCCGGTCCGGCTCGTCGCCCCGCTCGGCGACGACGCCGACTCCCGGCGGGTCCGCGCGCTGCTCGACGGCCTCGTCGAGGTCGTGCCGTTGCCCGCCGGCGGCTCGCTGCCGGTGAAGAGCCGCATGCTCGCGGGCGAGCGGCCGCTGCTGCGCCTCGACCGCGGCGGGCTCGACGCCGGGCCGTGGGAGGAGGCCGCGCTCGCCGCCGCCCGCGAGGCCCTCGACGGCGCGGGCGGGGTGCTCGTCGCCGACTACGGCCGGGGCGTCACCGCCGACCCCGGGGTGCGGGAGCTGCTCACCCGGGCCGCGCGCCGCGTGCCGGTGGTGTGGGACCCGCACCCGCGCGGCGCCGACCCCGTCCCCGGCGTCACCCTGGCCACGCCCAATCTCGACGAGGCCCGGGCGGCCGCCGACGGGTCGGGTGCCTCCGACGACTGGTTCACGACGGCGTCCCGCGCGGCCGCCGCGCTGCGCGGCGTCTGGCGGGCCGAGTCCGTCACGGTCACCGCCGGCGCCCGAGGCGCGGTGCTCCACGGTGGCGGCGGGCTCGTCGTCGTGCCCGCCGAGGCCGCCACGGGCGGGGACCCGTGCGGCGCGGGCGACCGGTTCGCCGGCGCCGCCGCGCTGGCCCTCGCCGCGGGCCGTACCGCCGACGAGGCGGTCTCCGACGCGGTCGCCGCCGCCGGGTCGTTCGTGGCCGGCGGGGGAGCGGGCGCGGTCCGCCGTGACGCCGACGGCTGGCACGCCCCGGGTCTGGATTCGAGCGAAGGTGCCCTTCGGTCGACTAGATCGGCCGAGGGCGCCCCTCGCCAATCGGCCGACCCCGGACCCGATTCGACCGAAGGTGCCCTTCGGTCGACTAGATCGGCCGAGAGCGCCCCTCGCCGGAACGGACAGCACCGCGACGGCGACCGCGCCTCGGCCGTCGTCCACGCCGCCCGCGCGCGCGGCGCCCGCGTCGTCGCCACCGGCGGCTGCTTCGACCTGCTGCACGCCGGGCACGCCCGCACCCTGGGCGCCGCCCGGGAGCTCGCCGGCGAGGACGGCGTGCTCGTCGTCTGCCTCAACTCCGACGCCTCGGTGCGTCGGCTCAAGGGACCCGCCCGCCCGATCGTCGGGCAGGCCGACCGCGCCGAGCTGCTCGCCGCGCTGGCCTGCGTCGACGCCGTCACCGTGTTCGACGAGGACGGGCCCCAGACGGTGCTCGCGCACCTGCGTCCCGACGTGTGGGTCAAGGGCGGCGACTACGCCGCGGACGACCTGCCCGAGGCGGGCCTCGTGCGCTCCTGGGGCGGCGAGGTCGTCGCCGTCCCGTACCACGCCGGGCGCTCGTCGACCCGGCTCGCCGCCGCCGCGGGCGTCGGCGCCGCCGACCACCACCAGGAAGGACCCTCATGACCTCACCGCTGCCCACCCCCGATCCCGGGACCACCACGCGCACGTCCCGTCCCGCCGGCTCGCTCGGCACCGTCCTCGTGACCGGCGGCTCGTCCGGGCTCGGCGCGGCCGTCGCCGACGCCGTCGCCGCGGGCGGCGGCACCCCCGTGGTGCTCGACCTCAAGGCCCCCGACGCCGGCCACGCCTTCGTCGAGGTCGACCTCGCCGACACCGCGGCCGCCGAGTCGGCCGTCGCGCAGGCCGCCGACGCCCACGGCGGGCTCGACGGGGTGGTCACCGCGGCCGGCATCGACCGCTGCGGGCGGCTCGTCGACGTGGCCCGCGAGGACTGGGAGCGCGTGATCGCGGTCAACCTGCTCGGCACCGCCGCCGTGGTCCGTGCCGCGCTGCCCCACCTCGAGGCGCGCCGCGGCAAGGTCGTCACCGTCTCCTCGACCCTCGGGGTCAAGGCCGTGTCGGACGCCACCGCCTACTGCGCCTCGAAGTTCGGGGTGGTCGGGTTCACCCGGGCGCTCGCCGCGGAGTGGGCCGGGAAGGTCGGTGTGACGCTGCTCGTCCCGGGCGGTATGTGGACCCACTTCTTCGACGACCGTCCCGACCAGTACAAGCCGGGCGCCGACGCCCGGCTCAACGACCCGGCCGAGACCGCCGACGCCGTGCTCTACGCGCTGACCCGGCCCGCGGGCAGCGAGGTGCGGGAGCTGGTGGTGGCCGCCTCCGAGGAGGGCTCCTACCCGTGACCGTCCGCCCCGGCGGCCGCGAGCGCGCCCGGGACGTCGTCGTGCAGCGTCAGCACCCGGTCCAGGCCGGTGATCGCGAGCGGCCGGCGTACCGCGCGCACCGCGCCCGCCACGAGCAACAGGGCGCAGCCGCGGGTGCGCAGGTCCGCGTCGACCTCGAGCAGCAGGGTCATGCCGGCCGAGGCGAGCAGCACCACGCCGGTCAGGTCGAGCACGACGGCGCGCGCGCCGGCACCGAGCGCCTCGTCGACCCCGGCGCGGACCGCGCTCACCCCGGCGGCGTCGACGTCGCCGAGGACCGCCACGACGTGCGCGTCGGGTCCCGCCGGGCGCACCGCGACGTCGACGGTGCCCGGCTCGGGCCCCTCGGCGGCGTGATCGGCGTGCACTGGGCCTCCAGGAACGCGGGCGCCCTGCGGGTCGGGGTCGCGCGGCACGGGCGCGACGCAGCCGGGGAGCTCGGGACGGCAGGTCAGCGGGAGCCGGGAGCACGCTTCTCGACCCCGCGGCGGCGTCGCCGAACCCTAACGAGGTGCCCGCGGGCAGGCCACGCAGTGTCCGGGCGGGTCACCTCCGTTCGGGTGGCCGACGCGACGGCCGTCACTCCACCGCGACCGACGGATCTCCACCGATGACCGAGAGGACCACCGACATCGTGTCCCAGCCGTTGACGTCGGCGCCCTTGGCCGCCGACCTCCCGGAGCGCCTGGCCGCCGCCGCCCCGCGCGTCGTGGTGATCGGCGACGCGGTCCTCGACTGCTGGATGAGCGGCCCGTCCCGGCGCCTGTCCCGCGAGGCGCCCGTGCCCGTCGTCGAGGTCGAGGTGACCCACGCCGCCCCGGGCGGGGCCGCGAACACCGCGGTCAACCTCGCCGCCATGGGCGCGAAGGTCCGCCTGGTCTCGATGGTCGGCGGCGACGAGGACGGGCACACGCTGCGGCGGCTGCTCGAGGAGGCGGACGTGGACACCGACGGCTTGCTCGCGGGCGAGGGCCCGACGGCGGCCAAGCGGCGCATCGTCGCCGACGAGGCCATGGTCGCCCGCTACGACACCCTCCCGCCGGCACGCTCCCACGACGGGTTCACCACGGCGCTGGACGCGGCCCTCGACACCGACCCCGACGCCGTCGTCGTCTGCGACTACGGCACCGGTGTCCTCGACGACGCCGCAGTGGCGGCCCTGGCCGCGCGACGCGCCCGCTGTGGCGTGCTCGTCGTCGACGCCCACGACCCGGGGCGGTGGGCGCCGGTGCGCCCCGACGTCGTCACCCCCAACGCCGGCGAGGTCGCGACCCTGCTCGGGCGCGCCCTGCCCGGGCCCGATCGCGCGGGTGCCGCCGAGGCCGCCGCCGGTGAGCTGCGGGCCCGCTCCGGCGCGGG
>NZ_DASXJD010000188.1:0-16519 GCF_036497585.1 Actinomycetospora sp.
GCCCGAAGTAGATGATGTTCTCGGTGAACGCGAAGCCGGCACCGACGAAGCCGGCGTAGACGATCCCGTCGACGATCCCGTCGAACTCGCGGCGCCGGAACAGCAGGAGCCCGACGAGGAACGCGCCCTTGACGAACTCCTCCACCAGCGGCGCCGAGACCACCGCCCCGACGACGTCGCCCTGCCCCTGGCCGAGCAGCAGCTCGGCCGCGAGGACCGCGCTGGAGTTGATGACGAGCGCGACGAGGGCGGCCAGGCCCGCGCCCCAGAGGAAGGCGGTCAGCAGCAGCCGCGGCGGCTCCGGCTCCCACCGGTCGATCCAGGCGAAGGCGAGCAGCACGGGCCCGACGGGCAGCATCGCGCAGATCGCCCCGACGATCACGCCTCCCGCACCGATCTCGGTGCTCGCCAGTCCGATCGCGGCGAGCGCGCACACCCCCAGGACGATGAGCCCGAGGACGGGCCAGACGAGCGTGCGCCGCTGCTGGGGCGCAAGCCGGACCGGGGAGGCGATCACCCTGCCGCAGGGTAGTGCCGAGCAGGCCCCCCGGCCGGGCGGGGGACTCAGCGGCGGCGGCCGCGGTCCCCGATCGCGTGCGGCGGGCCGCGTCGGCTGCGCGACGGCGGCGGGGTCGGCCGCGCGACCGGCGCCCACCGTTCGGCGCCGGCCACGGCCTGCAGCCGTGGCGCGGCGCGGACCTCGTCGCGCTCCAGGTGCGACCGGAGCCGTTCCAGCTCGGCGCGCAGCCCGGCGATCTCCTCGGCCGTCTCCGAGGCCACCTCGCGGCGCACCGCCTGCTCGACGGTGAGCTCGTGCCCGCGCCGCGCGTCGACCTCGGCGGCCAGCTCGAGCTCGTAGGTCCGGCGCGGCGCCTCCTCGCGGGCGGCGACGGCCGCCTCGTCCGGTCCGGCGCTTCGCCGCGCGAACGCGGCGACCGCGAGCAGCGCCGCCCAGAGCCCCGCGACGACGCCGAGCCGCAGCAACCGGCCGTCCTCGGCCAGCACCACGACGACCGCCGCGACCAGCGCGAGCACGAAGGTCAGCGTCAGGAGCAGTCGGACGAGCGGGTCCGCGGCGCGGCGCGCGGGGACCGGCGCCGGGCGGGGCGCTCGGCGACCGGCACCCGCGTCCGGGCCGGCGGCCCCGTCGGCGGCTGCCATGCGCGCAGCCTACCGAGAGCGATCACCCGGCCACGGTCCGGTGGACGATCAGCGGTCCGGCTTCGGTGGGGCGTCCTGGTCGTCGGGGGTGCGGCAGCACCACTCGAGGCCCAGCGCGGCCGCCACGAGGACCGCCGCTCCGACGATCCCGATGACGGCCGCGACGGTGTCCGACGCCGCCGCGGCCACCTGCGCGCGGCGGGGCAGGACGTAGGCGAGCACCCCGCACCACGCGCCGCCGACGAGCGCCCCGGCGAGCGCCGAGGCCTTCGCGAGGGCGACGGCGCGCGCGGCGGCGAGGGCGTCGACCGGACGCGCGCCGGGGCGGCGCCGGATGCGGCGGTAGAGCACCACCGCCGTGCCCGCCTCCACCAGCCCCAGCACGAGGAACGTCACCCCCGCCGGCGCAGGCAGCGGGGGCAGCGCCCCGTAGAACTGGCCGAGCAGGAGGTTGACGACGAGCCCCGCCGCGACCGCGATGACGAGCAGCACCGACGGGCTGGTCCGCGTCGTCACGCCACGCGCCCCGTCGCGACGACGCCGTCCCGCTCCGCCGCGGGCAGTGCGGCGAGCAGGTCGGCGATCCGGCCGCCGCCCGGGACCACGGTGTCCGGCTCGATCTCCGCCCAGGGCACCAGGACGAACGCCCGTTCGGCCAGCCGCGGGTGCGGCAGCAGCAGCTCGGGGTCGGTGCTGGTGACCGCCGCACCGTCGGACTCCACGGTGAGGACGTCGACGTCGAGGGTGCGCGGGCCCCACCGCACCGCCGCCGGCGACCGGTCCCGTCCGCGGGCCCGCTCGGCCTGGCGGGCCCGGTCGAGCCAGTCGCGCGGACCCGCCGCCGGGTCGTCGACGGCGACGACGAGGTTGAGGAAGTCGTCCTGCGCCACGCCACCCCACGGGGCGGTGGCGTAGGTCCCGGAGATAGACGTCGTCCAGGGGTGGAGGACCTCGAGCGCGTGGCGCAGGTGGGCCTCGCGGTCCCCGACGTTGGATCCCAGGGAGAGCACCGCCCGGGTCACGCGCGGCTCCGCGTGATGCGCACCGCGACGTCGTCGAACGCACGGGCGATGGGGGCCTGCGGCTTGTGCAGCACGACCTCGACCATGGCCACCCGCGGGTCCTCGAGCACCACGGCGGCGACGTCGGCGGCCACCGCCTCGATCAGCGCGCGGGGCGGGCCCTCGACGACCGCGGCCGCGGCCTCGGCGAGGGCGCCGTAGTCGACGGTGTCGGCAAGCTGGTCGCTGCGCCCGGCCGTGGCGAGGTCGGTCGAGAGCACGAGGTCGAGCACGAAGTCCTGCCCGTCGCGGCGCTCGTGGTCGAACACCCCGTGGTGCCCGCGCACCCGCAGGCCGCGCAGCTCGATGCGGTCGGCCGGGTCGGTCACGGCGCCCGCGCTCGTCACGGGTCGGCCCTCGCCCGGGAGGTCCCCCAGTGCCAGGCCGCCGCGACGGCGACCGCGTCGAGCGAGGCCGAGACCTCATGCACCCGCACGCCCCAGGCCCCGGCGTTCGCGGCGAGCGCGGTGACCGCGGCCGTGGCGTGCTCGCGGCCGTCCGGGCGGCGGGGCGTGCCCTCGTCGTCGGCGAGCAGCGCCCCGAGGAACCGCTTGCGCGAGGCGCCGATGAGCACCGGGAACCCCAGCGCCGCGAACACGTCGATCTTGCGCAGCAGCTGCCAGTTGTGGGCGGCGGTCTTGGCGAAGCCCAGGCCCGGGTCGAGCACCAGCAGCGCCGGGTCGACCCCGGCGAGCACCGCGCGGTCGACCTGCTCGACGAGCTCGGCCCGCACCTCCCCGACGACGTCCTCGTAGCTCGCGAGCTGCTGCATGTGCCGGGCGTGGCCGCGCCAGTGCATGAGCACCCAGCCCACGCCGGTGTCGGCGACGACCCGCGCCATCTGCGGGTCGGCGAGCCCGCCGGACACGTCGTTGACCAGCTCCGCGCCCGCGTCGATGGCGGCCGCCGCCACCTGCGCGCGGGTGGTGTCCACGCTGACCCGGACCCCGGCGGCGACCAGGTCGGCGACCACCGGGACGACCCGCGCGGTCTCCGTCTCGGCGTCCACCCGCCCGGCGCCGGGCCGGGTGGACTCCCCGCCGACGTCGACGTAGGTGGCGCCGCGCACCGACATCGCGAGGCCGTGGGCCACCGCGTCGTCGCGGTCGAGCCACCGGCCGCCGTCGGAGAACGAGTCGGGGGTGACGTTGAGGACGCCCATCACCAGGCAGTGGTCGGGACGCGGCAGCCGGCGGCGGGCAGCCGGCTCCGGGCGGGGGGCCCCGGAGGCGGGCGGCTCGGGTGCGGGCGCCACGCTCAGCCGCCCCGGATCAGCCCGAGGGCCTCGGCGCGGGTGCTCGCGGACGTTTTGAGCATGCCGCGCACGGCCGAGGTCGTCGTCCGCGACCCGGGCTTGCGCACCCCGCGCGCGGACATGCACTGGTGCTCGGCGTCGATGACGACGATGACCCCGCGGGCGTCGAGCGCGCGGTCGAGGGCGTCGGCGACCTGGGTGGTCAGCCGCTCCTGCACCTGCGGCCGCCGGGCGTAGACGTCGACCAGCCGGGCGAGCTTGGACAGCCCGGTCACCCGGCCGTCCGGGCCGGGCAGGTAGGCCACGTGCGCCACCCCGTGGAACGGCAGCAGGTGGTGCTCGCACATCGAGAACATCGGGATGTCCCGCACGAGGACCAGTTCGTCGTGGTTCTCGGAGAAGGTCCGCTGGAGCACCTCGTCCGGGTCGGCGCCGAGGCCCGCGAACAGCTCGCGGTAGGCGCGGGCGACCCGGGCCGGGGTGTCGCGGAGACCCTCGCGGTCCGGGTCCTCCCCGATGCCGATGAGGATGTCCCGCACGGCCGCCTCGATGCGCGGCGCGTCGAACGTGTCCTCGGCACCGTCCGCGTCGCGCCCGTTGCCGCTGCGCTGCGTGGTCGGCACGACCGTGTCCTCGCTGGTCGTCACGTCTCCCTCACCCCGGTGCTCTGCTGCGGGACGGGGCAGGGCCTCCCGGAGTCGGGCCTCCGGTGGAGGGTGGCCGCCGTTGGTCAGCTCTCCGTACGGCCGTCGGGTCGACGACCATCTGGATCACCGTACGGGTTCGGAGCGCCGTCGCCAGGTGACGTGAACGACCCGCCGTGGGGCTGTTCGGGCTCGGACCCGCTGCGCCGGCCGGACGAGGGCGCGTCCTCGGGCGCCGCGTGCTGTCCGCCCGGGGAGCCCCAGGGGGTGGGTCCCGAGCCGTACTGCCCGGACTGCCCCGAACCGTACTGGCCGGCCTGGCCGGACTGCCCCGAGCCGTGCTGCCCGTAGGGCCGCGAGCCCGACTCCCACGAGGTGCCCCGCGGCGTCGTCGCCGGGGTCCACCCGGGAGGCGCGCCGTAGTTCGGAGGGACCGACGAGGGCGGCTGGGAGGACCCACCGGTGCGGTAGACGTCGGGGATGCCCCAGCCCGTCGAGCCGCGGCCCGACTGGTCACCGGCACCCTGGCGGCCCTGGTCCGGGCCGCTCGCGGTGGGCGTCCCGACCGGCGGCGTGTTGGGCGCGCCCCACCCGGACGGCACGCCGTTCTGCCCCGCCCCGTTGTGCGCGGGGTTGTTCTGTCCGGACCCGTTCTGCCCGGACCCGTTCTGCCCGGCCCCGTGCCCGTTGCTGGCGCCGACGCGGGCCGGCTGGCGCTCGTCCTCCGGCGGCCACGCCTCGCCGCGCTCCGTCGCGATCTCCCGCCGCGTCTTGATCGGCGGCCGGTCGGAGGGCGTGCGCTCGCCGAAGTCGTTGAAGGCGGTGATGCGCGGGCGCTTGGTCACCGACGCGAACAGCCGCTCGAGGTCCTTGCGCTGCAGCGTCTCGTGCTCGATCAGCTCCGCGGTCAGCGAGTCGAGCGCGTCGCGGTGGGTGCTGAGGATCTCCCACGCCTCGGTGTGCGCCGCCTCGATGAGCTTGCGCACCTCCTCGTCGATCTCGTGGGCGACCTCGAGCGAGTAGTCCGCCTGCCGGCCCGCGGTGCGGCCGAGGAAGGGCTCGCCCTGCTCCTGGCCGTACTTGACCGCGCCGAGCCGGCCGCTCATGCCGTACTCGGTGACCATCGCGCGGGCGATCTTCGTCGCCTGCTCGATGTCGGAGGAGGCCCCCGTGGTCGGCTCGTGGAACACCAGCTCCTCGGCAGAGCGCCCACCCATCGCGAACACCAGGCGCGCGATCATCTCGGAGCGGGTCATGAGCTCCTTGTCGTCCTCGGGGACGACGAGGGCGTGCCCGCCGGTGCGACCGCGAGGCAGGATCGTGACCTTGTAGACCGGCTCGATGTCCGGCATCGCCCAGGCGGCCAGCGCGTGGCCGGCCTCGTGGTAGGCGGCGACCTTCTTCTCCTGCTCGGAGATGATGCGGCTCTTGCGGGCCGGGCCGCCGATCACGCGGTCGACCGACTCCTCGAGCGCCGCCGCCGTGATCTGCTGCTGGTTGAGCCGCGCGGTGAGCAGGGCGGCCTCGTTGAGGACGTTCGCGAGGTCGGCGCCGGAGAACCCGACGGTGCGCTTGGCCAGGCCGTCGAGGTCGGCGTCCGGGGCGAGCGGCTTGCCCTTCCCGTGCACCTCCAGGATCGCGCGGCGACCGGCGAGGTCGGGCGCGGCCACCGGGATCTGGCGGTCGAAGCGGCCGGGCCGCAGCAGCGCCGGGTCGAGGATGTCGGGCCGGTTCGTGGCGGCGATGAGGATGATCCCGCCGCGGGCGTCGAAGCCGTCCATCTCGACGAGCAGCTGGTTCAGCGTCTGCTCGCGCTCGTCGTGCCCGCCGCCCATGCCGGCGCCGCGGTGGCGACCGACGGCGTCGATCTCGTCGACGAACACGATGCAGGGGGAGTTCTGCTTGGCCTGCTCGAACAGGTCGCGCACGCGGGACGCGCCGACGCCGACGAACATCTCCACGAAGTCCGACCCGGAGATCGTGTAGAAGGGCACCCCGGCCTCGCCGGCCACCGCGCGGGCGAGCAGCGTCTTGCCGGTGCCGGGCGGGCCGTAGAGCAGCACGCCCTTCGGGATCTTCGCGCCGAGCGCCTGGTAGCGCGTCGGGTTCTGCAGGAAGTCCTTGATCTCGTAGAGCTCCTCGACGGCCTCGTTCGCGCCCGCGACGTCGGCGAAGGTCGTCTTCGGCATGTCCTTGTTGAGCTGCTTGGCCTTGGACTTGCCGAACGAGAGCACACGGTTCCCGCCGCCCTGGGCGTTCATCAGCCAGAACAGCATCACCAGCACGAGGGCCAGCGGGATCAGGTAGATCAGCATCTGGCCGAGCAGGGACTCCTGGGTCACCTGCGTGTCGAACCCGTCACGCGCGGGGTTCTGCCGGAGCTCGGAGAAGATCTGGCCGCCGGCGGCCGCCGGGTACTGCGCGTAGATCTCGTTGGTCCGGACGGGGGCCCCGGTGGTGCCGTCCGCCGGCGGCACGTCCACGGGGTTGACCAGCGTCATCCGCAGACGCTGTTCCTTGTCCTCGACCGTGACCGAGGCGACGTTGCGCGCGTCGATCTGCTGGAGGGCCAGGGACGTGGACGCCTGCGTGTAGCCGCGCGTGTCGCTGAACAGCGACGACACGGCCAGGTAGACGACGAAGAGCACCACGATCCAGATGAGCGGATTGCGGAGCAGGCGCTTGCGGTCCATGCGGTGGCGGCCGGTCCGGCCTCGACCCTCCCCGGGTTTGCTGCTGCCGTCTCGTCTCCCGGGACCGTGCCCACCGAGCCGGCGACGCCTCAGCGGCGCCCGCGCGGGTGTACGCCCGGGTTGCGTTCCAGGGAAGCCCTGATCTGCTCAATGTACCCCGGGGCACCGACACCCGGCCGCGCGCGGCGGCCGCTGCGGGCCCCGGAGCCGTCCGCCGTGGGCGAACCGAGGTCAGCGGCGGCGCCGGGCGGTCCCGAACATTCCGCGCGTGATCTCCTGGGTCGCCTGCCGCGCGACCGAGCGCACGATCTGCTTGAAGAGCGAGCTCTTCATCGCCTTCTCGAAGATCCCCGGCTCCTCGTCCTGCTCCGGCGGCGGGGCCTGCGGCGGCGCCGGCTGCGGGGGCTGGTCGGCGGGCACCGACTCGGCCGGGGTGTCGGGCGCCTGGTTCGCGCCGGTGCGGGCGGCGAGCCGCTCGTAGGCCGACTCCCGGTCCACGGTGTCGCCGTACTTGGCCCACAGCGGCGACGCCTTGGCCGACTCCGTCACCGCCGGCTCCCCGATCGCCGCCATGAGCGAGCGCGGGGCCCGCAGCCGCGTCCAGGCGACCGGGGTCGGGGCGCCGCGCTCCGAGAGCACGGTGACGATCGCCTCGCCGATGCCCAGCGAGGTCAGCGCCGTCTCGATGTCGTAGACCTTCGACCTGGGGTAGGTGCGCGCGGTCCGCGTCAGCGCCTTCTGGTCGTAGGGGGTGAAGGCGCGCAGCGCGTGCTGCACCCGCGCCCCGAGCTGGGAGAGCACGTCGTTGGGGATGTCGGTGGGCAACTGCGTGCAGAAGAACACGCCCACCCCCTTGGACCGGATGAGCTTCACCGTCTGCTCGATGCGGTCCAGGAACGCCTTCGACGCGTCGGCGAAGAGCAGGTGCGCCTCGTCGAAGAAGAAGACGAGCTTGGGCTTGTCGATGTCGCCGGCCTCGGGGAGGTCCTCGAAGAGCTCGGCGAGCAGCCACATGAGGAAGGTCGAGAACAGCGTCGGGTCGGCCTGCTGGTCGGCGAGCTCGAGGAGCGTGACCACGCCCTTTCCGTCCTCGACGGTGAGCAGGTCGGCCGGGTCGAACTCCGGCTCGCCGAAGAACTCGTCGCCGCCGCGCGCTTCGAGGTTGACCAGCGCCCGGAGGATGACGCCGGCCGTCGACGCGGAGACCCCACCGATGCCCTTGAGCTGCTCCTTGCCCTCGTCGGAGAGCAGGTGCTGGATCACCGCGCGTAGGTCCTTGGTGTCCAGCAGCGCGAGACCCTGCTGGTCCGCCCAGTGGAAGATCAGTCCGAGCGTGGACTCCTGCGTGGCGTTGAGCCCCAGCACCTTCGACAGCAGGATCGGGCCGAACGCCGTGATCGTCGCGCGGACCGGGACGCCGATCCCCCGCCCGCCGAGGGAGAGGAAGCGCACCGGGAAGGCGGTCGGCGCCCAGTCGTCGCCGGTCTCCTGGGCGCGCTCGGCGGTGCGGTCGCTGGTCTCCCCGGGCCGGGCCAGGCCCGACAGGTCGCCCTTGACGTCGGCGAGCAGCACGGGGACGCCCGCCGCGGAGCACTGCTCGGCGAGGTTCTGCAGCGTCTTCGTCTTGCCCGTGCCGGTCGCGCCGGCGACGAGGCCGTGGCGGTTCAGCGTCGCGAACGGGATCCGGACGCGGGCCGACGCGTCGGCGGTGTCGTCGACGACGACCGCACCGAGCTCGAGCGCGGCACCCTCGGTCGTGTAGCCGGCGGCGATCTCGGCGGCAGCGTTCTCGCTCACGGGCGGGAGACTAGCGGGTCGGGCGCGACCGGTCGTCGAGCCGCGCGGCTGCCCCTCGCCGAGTGGAGCGCGGTGGCTGCCGGGGCAACCGTGCAGGCCCACTCGGAGCGGGCGTCCGGCACCTGCGCGGCTCCGCGTGCGGCCGGCGGGACGAGATCAGGGAGCCCTGTGCGGCCGATGGAGATCCGCTCGGGGTGCAGTGACTCCCTCGGCGTGGACCCCGTTTCGACCCGCTCATCCGCGCTGTCAGTGGAGCGCCACCGTTGACACCCCGGCCCACCTACCGCGCCGGCAGGTCCACCCGCGTCGCGATCGTCTGGCCGCGCTGGTCCCGCTCCCCGGTGATCGTCACCTGCGCCCCGACGACGAGCGCCCCGTTCCCGTTGGCCGCCGGGGTGGCGACGATGGTGCCGGGGGTGGTCTGCAGCGCGCTCTGGGTGCCGTCGGCGGCGCGGACCGTGACCACGGGCGAACCGCCGGGCGGGGTGTCGACCGCTGCGATGACGCCGACGGTGGGCGGGACCGAGCCCGGCCCCGTCGCCGGTGCGGTGGCCCGCCCGATGAGCATCCCGGCGCCCAGGAACACCACCGCGCCGAGCACCAGCAGCAGGATGCGGGTGGAGCGGGCCACCCCGGGGCGGTTGAGGCGGTCGCGGACGTCGGTGTCGTCCATGGGGCGGTCGAGGACCTCGGCGGAGGTGGGCGGCGGGCCTGCGGTCCGGGTCGGGCCGTCGTCCCAGCCCCGGGCGGCCCCGCCGCCGCTGCCGACGGTGTCCGGCCCGAACGCCGGCTGCGGGCTGGGTCTGTTGATCGGCCCGGTGTCCGAGGACTCGTCACGCTCGGACGCGGTCGCGGGTCCGTGCGACGTCCGGGTGGTCTCGGTGGTCGGCGCCGACTCCTCGGGTCGGGGCCCGTCCTCGTCCGCCATCAGGGTTCCTCCCTGGTCGGTGTGCCCGCGCGGCTATTCACGTCGCAGGGCCTCGATGGGGCGCAGCCGCGAGGCGCGACGCGCGGGGTAGCCGCCGAAGAACACCCCGATGCCGACCGACACCACGACTGCGATGACCACGGCGGTGGGCACGACGATGGCGCGGAACCCGCCGGGCAGCGGGATGAAGGTCAGCCCGATCCCGATGCCCACGCCGATCAGCCCGGCCAGCGCCGAGAGGATCACCGACTCGACCAGGAACTGGGCAAGGATCGCCGAGGGTGGCGCGCCGAGGGCCTTGCGGATCCCGATCTCGCGGGTCCGTTCGGTGACCGACACGAGCATGATGTTGGTGATCCCGATCCCGCCGACCAGCAGCGAAATCCCCGCGATCCCGGCCAGCAGCAGCGACAGCGTGGACAGCGTCGAGTTCAGGACCTGGGCGATCTGTGCGGAGCTGATCAGCTGGTAGTCGCGGTCGTTCGGATCGGTGATGCCGTGGCGGCGGTCGAGGATCGAGTAGATCTCGGACTCGGCGGCGTTCTGCACCGCCGTGGAGCGGGCCCCGACGACGATCTGGCTGAGGTTCCCGAACCCGGTCAGCGCGCTCTGCACCGTGCTCAGCGGGGCGAGCACGTTGGAGTCGGCGTTGGAGAACCCGCCGCCCTGCCCCTTGGACTGCAGGACCCCGATGACCTGGAACGGCGAGCCGTTGAGCAGCACGGTCCGTCCGACCGCGTTCCCGGAGCCGAACAGGTCGGTGGCCACAGTGCTGCCCAGGGTCACGACCGGCCGGTTGCCGTCGACGTCGGCGAGGTCGTATGCCCGCCCGGAGGCGACGGTGGTGTTCGACCCGGGGAAGTAGTCCGGGGTGCTGCCGATCACCGGGTCGGTCTCGGAGTTCGCCCCGGCCGCGATCGTGGCCGAGGTCTGGACCACCGGCGCCACGTAGGCGATGTCCGGCGCGCCCTGCGGGTCGGACAGCGCCGTCGCGTCCGCCGGAGACAACGGCCGCGAGGACGCCCCCGCCGACGCCCCCGCCGTTCCGGACGCGGCGCGGGGCGCGACGGTGATGCTGTTCGCGCCGAGACCGGTGATCTGGTTGGTGATGAACGCGGAGGCGCCGTTGCCGAGCGCCGTCAGGATGATCACCGCGGCGATCCCGATGATGATCCCCAGCATCGTCAGCAACGACCGCAGCCGGTTGGCCAGGAGCGCCCTGACGGCGAAGCGGAGGATCTCGACGCTGCTCACCGTGGCACGACCTTCTGCTCCCCGAGCCGCCCGTCGGTGACGACGACCGTCCGGTCCGCCCGCGCGGCGACCGCCTCCTCGTGGGTGATGAGGACGATGGTGCGCCCCGTCGCGTGGAGGCCGTCGAACAGCTCCAGGACGTCCCGCGTGCTCGCGGAGTCGAGGTTGCCGGTGGGCTCGTCGGCCAGCAGCAGCGCCGGCCTGGTCACCAGCGCCCGCGCCACCGCCACGCGCTGCTGCTGACCACCGGAGAGCTCGTTGGGTCGGTGATCGGCCCGGTCCGCGAGACCCACCAGGTCCAGCGCGGCCTCGGTGCGCTCGCGACGGTGACGCCGCGACACACCCGCGTAGACCATCGGCAGTTCGACGTTGGCGAACGCCGTCGTGCGCGGGATGAGGTTGAACGACTGGAAGATGAACCCGATCTGCCGGTTGCGCAGCACCGACTGCTGGCGCTCGTCGAGGTCGGCGACATCCAGGCCGTCGAGCAGGTAGCGCCCCGAGGTCGGGGCGTCGAGGCAGCCCAGGATGTTGAGCAGCGTCGACTTCCCCGACCCGGACTGCCCGACGACCGCGACGAACTCCCCGCGCTCCACGACCAGGTCCACGTCGCGTAGCGCGTGCACCGCGGTGTCGCCCTCGCCGTAGACCTTCGACAGCCTCCGCACGTCGAGGACCGGCGCCTCCGAGCCCTTCCCCGGGGCGCTCGTCATGGTCCGTCGAGCCTCATCGCCGGGCGCCTCCACCCGCACCGCCTCCGGCCCCACCGGCGCCGCCGCCTCCAGGACGCCCCGGGGTGGCGGCCGTGGCGGACGCCTGCGGCAGCACCACGAGGTCGCCCAGCGAGAGCCCGGAGGTCACCTGGGTCACCGTGTCCGAGGCCAGCCCGGTCCCGATCGTGCGCTGCACCGTCGTCCCGTCGGGCTGGAGCACCTGGACCGTGGCCTGCCCCGAGTCCGCCCCGCCCACCGGTGTCACGGCAGCCGACGGCAGGAACGTCACGTCATCGGCCTGCCGCGTGGTGATCGAGACACTCGCCGACATCCCCGGCCGCATCCCCGGCGGCGGGGCCGGCATCAGGATCGCGGTGCCGTACTGGACCGTCGTCTGCGCGCCCGGCAACAGGTTGATCGAGGTCACTGTGCCCGGGATCTTCTGCCCCGCCAGCGCGTTGACCGAGACCGCCACGGGCTGCCCGTTGGCGACCTTCCCGACGTCGAGCTCGGGCACCTGGGCCACGACCTGCATCGCCTGCAGGTTCGCGATCGTCATGACGGCGGGCGCGCTGGGCGCCGCCGTGGCGGTCGAGCTCCCCGTCGAGCCGGTGCCCGCCGCGGAGCCGGTGGCCCCGCCGGCGCCGCCCGAGGTGGAGGTCCCGGTCGTCGTCGACTGGCCCGACCCCGCGCCGCTCGAGATCGCCGACCCGTCCGGCAGCCGCCCGCCGGCCGGGTTGCCGGTCGCGGTCGAGCTGACGACGATCCCTTCCGGTCCCGCGAGCTGCCCCACGATGCCGTCGAGCGAGACCACGGTGCCGTCCTCGGGGGCGACGAGATCGAGGTTCTGCGTGGCCTGGAAGGCCGTGATCCGGTTGGCCTTGGCCTGGTCGAGCGTGGCCTGGGCGCTCAGGACCTGCGCCTCACCCGGGTCCGAGGAGGTCTTCGCGGTCGTACTCGAGGTCGACGTGCCGGCCGTCGACGTGCCGGCCGTCGAGGTCGAGGTCGTCGAGGTCGAGGTCGTCGAAGACGTCGAAGACGTCGAACCGCCGGTGGTCTGCTCCGGCATCGGCTGGACGTCCTCGACCCCGGAACCTGGGTGAGCGAAGTATCCGCCGACGACCAGTCCGTGCTGCGCCGGAGGTGGCGCCGGGGCCGGGGCCGGGGCCGGGGCTGGGGCTGGGGCTGGGGCCACCGCAGCCCGTGGGGAGGTCGGCATGGTCGTTGGTGTGCCGGCGGTCGACATCGTCGACATCGCCGAGGCGGTGCTGGTCCCGGCGGTGCTTGCAGTGGTCGACGTCGACGTCGATTGCGGGTGCGCCTTCTGGTAGTACGCGTCGTCCAGCGCCTGCTCGTCCGACGCGACCTGGGCGTCGGCGGCCTTGAGATTGGCGGTGGCGAACTCGTTGTCGAGCCGCGCCACGGTCTGGCCCTTGGTCACGTGGTCGCCGAGCTTCACCCGGAGCTCGGCGATCTTGCCGCTCACCGAGAAGTTCAGGGTCGCGCTGGTCCCGGTCGTCACCGTCCCGGCCGCGGTCACCGTCTCCGCGACCGTCCCGCGGCCGACCGGGGTCGTCCGCAGGGACGAGCTCGAGCTCGAACTCTTCGTCAGCGCGTACGTGGTACCGCCGGCGGCGAGCAGCACGACGAGCACGATGGCGCCGTTCACAATCCAGAGTCGTCTCGACCCGCCAGCCGGCATGCGCGGCAGACTAGGGCTTCTTAAGTCTGTGAATCAGCCGGGGTGGTCGTGAACCGGTAGCGGGCTTCCAGTCCTGTTTCGCCCGTATGACGGTCAGGCGTACACCGAAGGGTGCAACGTCCCGATGTAGGGCAGATCGCGGTACCGCTCTGCGTAGTCGAGCCCGAACCCGACCACGAATTCGTTCGGGATGTCGAATCCCACGTACGCGATGTCGACGTCGAGCTTCGCGGCCTCGGGCTTGCGCAGCAGCGTGACCACCTGGAGCGAGGCGGGTCCGCGCGACTCGAGGTTCTTGCGCAGCCAGGACAGCGTCAGTCCGGAGTCGATGATGTCCTCGACGATGAGGACGTGCCGGTTCGAGATGTCGCGGTCGAGGTCCTTGAGGATCCGCACCACGCCCGACGAGGACGTCGCCGAGCCGTACGAGCTGATCGCCATGAACTCGAGCTGGGTGGCGAGGGGCAGGCGCCGGGCGAGGTCGGTCATGAACATCACCGCGCCCTTGAGCACTCCCACCAGGAGGAGGTCCGGCTCCCCGGGCCGCGGCTCGCCGTACGCGGCGGCGATGGTGTCCGCCAGCTCCGCGATCTTGTCCTGGATCTCGTCGGAGGTGATCAGCACGGACGCGATGTCGCCGTCGTACACCTTGAGCGGACTCCTTCGTCGGACTCGGCGGTTCCCGGTGGATCAACCCGCCGGCCCTCGCGGGGCCCGGCGCAGCGCCAGCCTGCCACGCGTCCGGATGACCTCCAAGCCGCCCGGAAGTGACGGTGGCCCCTGTCCACGCCAGCGGGCGACGAGCGCGTCGACGCCGCGCAGCTGGGCATCGTCGAACCCCCGCACCCCCGCCTCGGCCAGCCACGCGCGCAGGACCCGCCGGCGCACGGCCGCGGGCAACGGCGCGAGCACCGCCGCGTCGAGCGTGCCCTCCTCGTCGCGGGCACCCGGGAGGACCTGCGCGGCCGCCGCGGCGAGCGCGGCGTCGTCGTCGGCGAGCTGGTCGGCGGTGCGGGCCAGCGCCTCGGCGACGCCCCCGGAGAGGACGTCCTCGAGCAGCGGGAGCACCTCGCGGCGCAGCCGCACGCGGGTGTAGCGGGCGTCGGCGTTGTGGGGGTCCTCCCAGGGCTCCAACCCCGCCTCCGCGCACGCCGCCCGGGTGGTGGCGCGGCGGACGCCGAGCAGCGGGCGGCACCACGGCGGGTCGAGGCGGCGCATCCCTGCGAGCGACCGCGCCCCCGACCCTCGCCCGAGCCCGAGCAGCACCGTCTCCGCCTGGTCGTCGAGGGTGTGCCCGAGCAGCACGGGGGCGTCGCCCCGCGCCGCCGACTCCGCGCGCAGCGCCGCGTACCGCGCCCGGCGGGCCGCGGCCTCGGGCCCGTCGCCCGCCGCCGTCACCGTCAGGACCGCGACCCGCGCCTCGATGCCGAGCCGGTCGAGCGCTCCGCACGCCGTCCGCGCGGTCGCGTCGGAGCCCGGCTGCAGGCCGTGGTCGACGACGACGCCGTGCACGGTCGTCCCGCGGGCCCCCGCCACGTGCGCGGTGGCGGCGGCCAGGGCGAGCGAGTCGGCGCCCCCGGAGCAGGCCACGACGACGTCGGGTGGGCCCATCGCGTCGAGCGCCGCGCGCAGGGCGCGGCGCACCTCGGCCGTCGCCGGCGGGACGGGCGTCATGACCGCCGGCCCGCCGTCACGACCGCACGCCGGCCCGCGCCCGCAGCAGCCGTCAGCCGTGCACGCGCCGGACCCAGGCCGCGGGCTCGGTGATCTCCGCCCGGCGCGGCAGCGTCTCCGGCGAGGTCCACACCGCGTTGAACCCCTCCATCCCGACCGTCGCGACGACCTCGTCGACGAACACCCGGCCCTGCTCGTACTGCTGGATCTTCGCCTGGACGCCCAGCAGCACCCGGAGCAGCCGGTCGACCGGGCCGCCGCCGCGCCGCCGCGCGGAGAACCGCCGCCGGATGACCTCGACCGACGGGACGACCGTCGGCCCGACCTCGTCCATGACGTGCTCGGCGTGGCCCTCGAGCAGGGTGGTGAGCGCGAGCAGCCGGTCGAGGATCGCGCCCTGCTCCGGCCCCTGGATCAGCTCGAGCAGCGAGACGTCGGTCCGCGAGCGCAGCGCCTTGACGACCTCGGGCAGCCGCTCCACCGCCGTCGTGACCCCGCTCTCCATCCCGGAGGCGAACGAGGTGACCTCGGCGCGGAAGTGGTCGCGCAGCCACGGCACCGCGGTGAACTGCAGGCGGTGGGTGGCCTCGTGCACGCACACCCACAGCGCGAAGTCGTCGGCGTCGACGTCGAGGGCCTCGCGGGCAGCGGTGACGTTCGGCGCGACGAGCAGGAGGTGCCCGGCCTGCGCCGGCCCGGCGAAGGGGTCGTACTGGCCGAGGACCTTGGTGGACAGGAACGCGAGCAGCCCGCCCATCTGCGCGGCGGCGACCGACGAGGTCACCTCGCTCGCGGCACGGGCGAGCGCGCCCGGGCGGCCCGCACGCGCCGTCGGGAGCCGGACGCCGGAGGTGAGCTCCGCGATGCCCTGGGTGGCCGACGCGATCCACCCGGGCCGGTCGACGACGGCGGCCTCGGGCACCGGCAGGTCGACGCCGAGCCCGGTGAGCTCGCGGACGTGCCCCTCACCACGGCGGGCGCCCTCGGTCAGCCGCCGGACCTCGGCCGCGGCCTCGTCCGCCGAGACCGCCGGCCCCGGCGGCACCAGGCGCGAGCCCGTGGTGGCGGCGAGCCCCCAGCGCACGGGCAGCCCCGTGGGCGCGCCCTGCTCGGCGTGCTCCGCCTGCACGGCGGTGTCCTCGACGGTCACTCCTCCACCGTACGGCGAACCGTGTCAGCGGCAGCCGCACCCGCGGAGCGCCGCGGCCAGCGCGTCCAGGCGGGGTCGGGCGCCCACCGGGTCGGGCCCGTTGGACATGAACGCGAAGACGAGCAGGCGCCCGTCGTCGTCGGGGACCACGCCGGCGAGCGCGTTGGTCCCGGTGAGCGTCCCGGTCTTGGCGCGCACGTAGCCGCGGGCGTCGCCGCTCGGGGTGCCCGCGGTGAAACGGTCGGCCAGCGTGCCGGTGCCGGCCGCGATCGGCAGCCCGTCGAGGACCGGGCGCAGCGCCGGGGTGCGGGGGTCGGCGCCCAGCGGCGCGGCGGCCGGGGTGAGGACCGCGGCGAGCACCGAGGCGGGGATGCGGTCGTTCGTGGAGAGCCCGGAGGTGTCCGAGAGCGTCACCGACGCGGCGTCGATCCCGTGGCCGGTGAGGGTCCTCGTCACCGAGGAGGCGGCGCCCTCGAACGACGCCGGG
>NZ_DASXJD010000189.1:0-11311 GCF_036497585.1 Actinomycetospora sp.
AACCGGTACTCGCGGGACAGCGCGGCCTCGACCGTGGTGCGGGCCTCCCGCTCGCTGCTGACACCCGCACGGAAGGCAGCCCGGTCGTCCGCGGCCGGATGGTCCACTGCGCGCGGTGAGCCCTCCACCACCACACGTCACGGCACGCGACCCCCCAGGTCAAGCCGGCGCCTCCGGTTGCCTGGATCTGAGCCGTGAGGAGGCTGAGCACCTCTTTCAGGACGTGAACGACCGACCCACCAGGCAATTGTTCCGTCTTCTACCTCCTCCACGGCACCCGCGACGCCCCTCGGCGAGGGCTCGGCCAGGACGCCGTCGGCGAGGATTTGGACCGCGCATGACGAAACCCGGCGGCGGTGGAGGGCCCCGCAGGTCGAGATGGACTCACGCCAGCCCGACGACGAGGACCCGGAGCGCTGTCGGGGAGGCCGTGGCTCCGGTCACGGAGCGAGATCCGGGCCCGTGACCGGGAGCCGCATCGTGCACCGAGGACGAGCACGCGGCTCCGGACTCGTCTTGCGCGGGTGACGCGACCCAGGAACCGGCCGCCGAGACTGGGCGACAGCTCCGACCGCCCCGGTGGAGCGACCGCGACGTACACGTACGCCGAGCGCCGAGGAGAGCGACATGACCGACACCGGACAGACCGCCGCCGTGGGGGCACAGGCGGCGTACACCACGGAGCCCCGGCTCTACGGGTCCGACACCGACAGCCGGAGCAGCTGGATCTCCTTCCCCGGAGCGATGATGGTCCTGCTCGGCGGGTTCCAGATCATCGAGGGCCTTGTCAGCATCCTCCGGCCCGCCTACTACCTCATCGATCCCACGGGCCTCGTGGTCGCGGTGTCGTACACGGGCTGGGGATGGTTCCACCTCCTGCTCGGCGTCCTCGTCCTGGGGACGGCTTTCGGCGTCCTGACCGGCAAGACCTGGGCCCGTGCCGTCGGGGTCGCGCTCGCCCTCCTCAGCGCGCTGGCGAACCTGGTGTTCATCGCCGCGTACCCGATGTGGGCGATCATCGTCATCGCCGTCGACGTGGTCGTGATCTTCGCGCTGACCGGCCGCGACTTCCGGACGCCCTGACCAGGGCCCAGCCGGCGCCGAAGGGTTTCGCCGCGAGGCCCGGGTGCCGCCGGCCCGGGCGCGGAGACCGCGGCGCCGTCGACCGACACCCGTGGGTCCGTGGCCGTCGACGGCCCTCGCGAGCCACTCGGTCGCGCCCGGGCCGATGGCCCTGCCAGCGCCCGTACGGCACGAGGGTCGTGCCGCGAGCCGAGCTCGCTGACCGGTTGTGATCAGGGTTGCGCGCTCCGTAGGTTGCTGGTCTTCGGTATGTGGGGAGGCCGAGCGTGCTCATCGACGAGATCCGGCAGACACCGGCCAAGGTCATCAGCGAGGATCAGCGCGAGTCCTACTGGGAGAACGGTTACCTGCTGCTCGAGGGGATCATCTCCGCGCAGTGGCTCGACCGGCTCCGGGCCACCACCGAGGAGATCGTCGAGCGCAGTCGCGCGCTGACCGCCTCGGACTCCGTGTTCGACCTCGAGCCGAACCACTCCGCCGACGCCCCGCGGCTGCGGCGGGTCACGAGTCCGGTGGACCAGCACCCGGACTACTGGGCGTACGCCCGCGACTCGCTGCTCGCCGACGTCGCCGCCGACCTCGTCGGCCCGAACGTGGCGTTCCACCACTCCAAGCTCAACTTCAAGTGGGCCCGCGGCGGCGCCGAGGTCAAGTGGCACCAGGACATCCAGTACTGGCCCCACACCAACTACAGCCCGCTGACGTTCGGGACCTACCTCTACGACTGCGGGCCGGAGCAGGGCCCGCTGGGCGTGCTCCCGGGGAGCCACGACGGACCGCTCTACGACCTCTACGGCGACGACGACGCCTGGACCGGCGCTCTCTCCCCGCGCGACGCGGCGACGCTCGACGTCGGGCGCACGGTCTATCTCGAGGGGCCGGCGGGCTCGGTGACCGTGCACAACTGCCGGACCGCGCACCACTCCGCGGCCAACGAGTCACCGGTCGGCCGCCCGCTGCTGCTCAACGTCTACTCCTCGGCCGACGCGCACCCGTACACGTTCAACCCCCTCGGGTCGAGCCACGCCCGGGAGATCGTGCGCGGCGCAGCCGTGCGGTGGGCTCACCACGACCCGCGGCCGTGCCTTGTGCCTCCGGACTGGTCGGGCGGGTACACCAGCCTGTTCGCGTTGCAGCAGGGCGAGTCGCCCGGGCCGATGTGAGAGGCGGGCTCACGTCCCGCTACCCAGGCCTGCCATGACCAAGCGGTGGCCGCGGAGCCGGACGCTGCCCCGCCGGCCCGGTCGGTCAGCGCTCCGGGGTGGCGAGGATGCGGAAGACCATGGTGTTGACCTCGGTGAGGGTCTGGACGTCGACGTGACGCAGCAGGGCGCTGAGCCTCAGCTTGCGCAGGCTGCTGATCATTCCGGGAGCGGCCCAGCCCTCACCGACCTCGACGCCGAAGCCGGCGTCGGGCTCGGAGTCGAAGATCGGGACGATGACGACGGTGGGCTCGCTGGGGATCTCGTTGTAGACCGTGGACGACACCACGAGCACGGGCACACCAGCATCGGTGCTCCACACGTCGCCGCGGCGCGGCGCCGACCCGACCGGTCCGGTCACCGTCCGGCGAGCTCGTCGAGGTTGCCGTCGGCCCAGGCTTCGGCAACACGGGCGTGATCGGGGTGCTGAGCCAGCCACTGCTCGTGCGCGGCGCAGCGGCGCCGCATGTCCTCCACGTCGAGCAGCCCCTCGATCCACGCATTCATCGACTGGGCATCGTGTTCGGCGTAGCGGCGGACGGTGTCGTACAGCGCGTCAGGCAACCGCAGGGTGATCGTCCGTGCCATCACTTGATGCTAGCACTACGCGATGCACGCCACACGGCGTCCGCTGGCGCTGCACGTGTCGCCAACGCCGACGCCACGCTGGTGCTGATCGAGCGAGTCGTCCCGCCCGGGAACACCCCTTCACCCGCGAAGTGGATGGACCTGAACATGCTCGTGGTGGCCGGCGGGCGTGAACGCACCGAGACCGAGTACCGGGCGCTGTACGCCGGGCCGGCTTCGACCTGACCCGCGTGGTGACCACCGACAGCCCCACCTGCCTCATCGAGGGCGTCCCGACGGCCGGCTGAGCGACCGGGTCCAACGGCCCGCCGACGGGGGTCGAGACGCGGGACCGACGGCCGGTCCGCGCGCGGCCCCTCCGCGCCAGTGTCGTCGCTCCTGAGCATCCTGACCGGAGGAGGACGGCCGTGACGACGGCGTTGGTGGTGTACGAGTCGATGTTCGGCGCGACGAGGCGCGCGGCACTGGCGATGGCGAACGGCCTCGAGCCGTACGCGACGGTCCGCGTCGCCGAGGTGGGCGAGGCGCCCCGGACGATCCCCGACGAGGTCGGGCTCCTCGTCGTCGGCGGGCCGACGCACGCCTTCGGGCTGAGCCGGCCGCAGACCCGGACCGAGGCCGCGACGCGGACGAGCGAGCCGCTGGTGTCCCCCGGGGAGGGCGTGCGCGAGTGGCTGGAGGCCCTGACGGTGCATCCCGGCCTCGCGGGCGCGGCGTTCGGCACCCGCGTCCTGCGCCGGTGGGCCCCCGGGTCCTCGGCCCGCGCGATCGCCCGCCGGCTGCGCCACCACGACGTCCGCCTCCTCGCCAAGCCGGAGGACCTCTTCGTCGGCGGCGTCGACGGCGGACTGCTCGACGGCGAGGTCGACCGGGCCCGCGAGTGGGCGGCCCGGCTCGGTGCCTCGCTCGCCGCGTCCGCGGGAGCGCACCGGTGAGCGGGCCCGTCGTCCTCGGCGTGGCCGACGGCCTGGTGCGGATGCCGGTCGCGGACGCGGCCGCCGCGTTCGCGGCGCGTACGAACCGGTCGCTGCGCGTGGTGCACGTGCACGCCGGGTCCCCACACCACCTGGGGCGGCGACGCCGGGGTCCGCACCGAGATGTACCTGGGCCGCACCGCACCCGGTCTCGCGGTCGACCGCCTCTGCACGGTGGGTGACCCCGGCGAGGAGCTGCTCGCGGCGGCCGGGCCCGACGGCGTCGTCGTCCTCGGCGACCGCCGCTCCCGGCTGGGGGAGCAGGCCGGGACGACCACGCTCGACGTCGTCGACGCGGCCCCGGACCGGACCGAGGCCCCGGAGGCGCTGCTGCGCCGGGTGCCGGCGGCCCCCACCGTGGTGGCCGTGCGGCCGGCGTCCGGACCGCTGCCCGAGGCCCTCGCCCTCGCCGCGCGGGGCGCCGCGCTGGCCGTCGTCGGGCTCCCGTCCGCGGGCCGCGAGGACTGCGCCGGCGTGCGGCTGCTTGCCCACCCCCCGTGCCCGGTGCTGCTGGTGACCCGCGAGCGGCCCCGTCCCGGGGCAGCGGTCCCGGTGAGCGTGTCCGGGCGCGGCTGACCGACGGGAAGCCGCCGACCAACGGCCGCCGTCGAGGGCCCGAAGGACCCGGGTGCGGACCTCGCCGCCCGGTCAGGCTCTGACCGGTATCGGAGCAGGAGAGGAGCAGGAGATGGACGGCAAGCGCAGGGTGATCGACTTCGCCGGCGTCGCGATCGGGACCGTCGACGACGACGGCTGGGTCGCGGACTTCGCCGGGGTGCGCTTCGGCGTGCTCACCGCCAAGGACGTCGTCGTCGACTTCGCCGGCGTCCGCGTCGGCACCCCCGTCGCGTCGTGAGCGCGGGAGGCGCGGACGCACCGGCGCAGCCCCCTCGGCTGCTCGTCGGGGTCGACGACCACCCGGCCACGCTGCGCGCGGTCGGGTGGGCCGCACGCGAGGCGACGCTGCGCGGCGCCGAGCTCGACCTGGTGCAGGTGCACCCACCGGGGGGCGCGGAGACCGGCGCCCACGCGCCGCGCGGCCGCGCGAGCGCCCTGCTCGACCACGCGCGGCAGGCGGCCCACGAGGTCGCCGCGAACCTCGTCGTCCGGCTCTCCGTCGTCGAGGGTCACGTCGGGCCCGCGCTCGCCGAGGCGGCCGTCGGGGCGTCGCTGCTGGTCACGGGCTCGCGGATCCCCGCCCGGGGCTTCGCGCCCGGGGTGGGCCACACCGTGGCGCACCTGCTGGCGCACGCGCCGTGCCCGGTGGTCGTGGTCCCGCAGAACTGGACGTCCCGCACCATCCACGCGGGGGAGGTCGTTGTCGGGATCGACGGCTCACCACCCTCGGTGGCCGCGGCGGCGTTCGCCGCCGAGACGGCCGAGCGGTGGGGTGTCCATCTCACCGCGGTGACCGTGGGCGCCCGGGTCGACGAGGACGACGCGGTCGAGCTGCAGCGCTGGCTCGCGGAGGCCCTCGCGGGTCTCGCGGAGGACCACCCGGACCTGCGCATCCACGAGGTCGTGCGCTCCGGCAACGCGAGCGAGCAGATCGGCCGCGCGGCGGGCAGCCACACCCGGCTCCTCGTCCTCGCCTCCGGTGGCCGGGGCGCCCTCGGCACGGCCCTGCTGGGCTCGACGTGCCGGGCCGTGATCGCCGGGGCGCGCTGCCCGGTGGCGGTCCTGCCGGCCGCGCTCGCCGTGGCGCCCGGCGGCGCGTCGAGTCGCGAGACGTCGTCGGTCCGGTAGACCGCCACGGCCGTCCGCGCGACGGTCACCGGAGCGGGGGCTCGCCAGAGGCGGGCCCCCGCTTCGGCGTCCGCGTCACCCGGTGCGCGGCACGAGCCGGATCCGGACGTCGACGGTCCGCGCGTCGGTGGCGGTGCAGACGACAGGGTTGAGGTCCATCTCCTCGATCTGGGGGACCATCTCGGCGAGCTGCGCGACGCGGGCGACGAGCTCCTCGAGGCCCGCCCGGTCGAGTCCCGCGGCGGCGCCGTCCCACGGTAGGTACCCCACGAGCTCGGTGACGTCGACGTCGTCGAGCGGCACGAGCCGGTGCCAGCGCCGGTCGGCGAGGTCGGTCCCGGTGCCGCCGACGCCGAGGGCGAGCAGCGGCATCCCCTCGGGGCCCGAGGTCAGGCCGACCAGGAGCTCGGTCCCGGTGGGAGCCATCGGCTGGACGACCACCCCGCGCAGGCGGTCGCCGAAAGCCGCCGCGAACTCGGCGACCGCGGCCCGCACGGCGTCCTCGCCGTCCACCCCCAGCCGGACCCCACCGGCCCGCGACTTGTGCAGCACCCCCTCGGCCTCGGCCTTGAGGGCGACCGGCCCGCCCGCCTCCCGGGCCCGCGCCACGACGTCCTCGACCGGGCCGGTGACGACGGACCCGCCCACCGCGGGCACGGACGCCGCACGCAGCAGCCGGAAACAGCCGTCCGGGTCGAGCCAGCCCCCGTCGGGGTGCTCCGCCAGGAACCCGGAGACGATCCGGGCGACCTCGCCGAGCTCGATCGGCCCGTCGAGGCGCCGCCCGGCCGGGCGGGCGAGGTGCCGGGCCCGACGCACCAGCACGTCGAGGGCCAGGGCGCCGTCGACCGGGTCGGCGACCCGGACCCCGATCGGTGCGAGCGGGCGGCGGGCGTCGCCCTGGGCGGGGCGCAGCGCGGACACGGCAGGCCCCTGGCCGAGGTCGACGTGGACGACCGGGGCGCCCGGCGGTGACCCGGCCAGGGCGGCGGCCACCCCGGCGCCCGGGTCGGAGAGTGCGGTCGGGCAGGTCACGACGAGCACGGCGTCGACCTCCGGCGCGTCGAGCAGGACCTCGAGGCAGGCCGAGATCGTCCCGGGGGACACGGTGGCCGTCGTGTCGACGGGGCCGGCGAGCGCGGCGGTCGGCGGCAGCAGCGCCGCGAGCCGGGCCCGGGTGGCCGGCGTGAGCGGGGGCACCTCGAGCCCGCGGCGGACACAGGCGTCGGCCGCGAGCACGCCGCCGCCCCCGGCGTTGGAGAGCACCGCGACCCGGTGGCCGACCGCCGGTGAAGACCAGGACAGGGCGGCGGTCGCGACGACGAGCTCGTGCAGCCCGTCGAGCGCGATCACCCCGGACTGCTCGAACACCGCGTCGCGGTGCACGGCGGGCGTGGCCGCGGCCGCGGTGTGCGACGCGGCGGCGCGGGCCCCGACCGCGGTGCTCGCCGCCCGGACCGCCAGTACCGGCGTCCGCTCGGCGAGCCGGCGAGCCACCCGGGCGAACACGCGGGGGTTGCCGAACGACTCGACGTGCACGACGGCGACCCGGGTGTCGTCGTCCTCGGCCCACCAGCGCAGCAGGTCGTTGCTGCTGACGTCCCAGCGGTCGCCGATCGAGACCAGGCTCGACAGGCCCAGACCGAGCCGGCGGAACGCTTCGATCAGGGCGATCGCGACCCCGCCGGACTGGGCGACCACGCCGACGTGACCGCGGGGCAGCGGGCCGCGCGCGAAGGTGGCGTCGAGGAAGCCGGAGTCGAGGCCGGCGCTCGCGACCCCGAGGCAGTTGGGCCCGACCAGGCGCATGCCGTGGCGACGCACCGCGCCGCGCAGCCCCTCGGCCTGCGCGGCGGAGAGCCCCGAGGTCACCACGAGCAGCGCGGTGACGCCGAGCCGGCCGCTCTCCTCGGCGACGTCCGGCACCGCCGCGGGCGGTGTCGCCACCACGACCAGGTCCGGGACGCGGGGGAGGGATGCCACTGTCGGGTGGCACCGGATGCCGCCCAGCGAGGTGGCGTGCGGGTTGACCGCCAGCAGCCGGCCGCGGAACCCGCCGGTCCGCAGGGACTCGAGCAGGGCCCGCCCGACCGTCCCGTGCCGGCGGCTCGCCCCGACCACCGCGACGCAGCCGGGGCGCAGCACCGCCTCCAGGCTCGCGCGGTCGGCGCGGACCTCCCGCTCGTAGCCGGCGAACGCGAAGCGCGACCCGGGGTCGTCGACGGGGGCGAGGTCGACGACGATCTCCTCGACGTCCGGCGCGTGACGGCGGGTCAGGGGCAGCCCGAGGTCGTCGAGGACGGTGAGCATGCCGGCGTTCTCCCGCAGGACGACCGCGGTCCACTCCTGCACCCCGCGGCGCCGGGAGGCCCGGGCGGCGGCCTCGAGCAGCAGTGTCCCGACTCCCTTCGACTGCACCGAGTGCGCGACTGCGACGGCGACCTCGGCGCGCCCGTCGGCGGGCGGCAGCGGGGCCTCGGCGATCACCTGGGCCACGCCGACCAGCTCGCCGCCGAGGAGGGCGCCGATCACGAGCGAGCAGGCCGGGTCGAGGGCGCGCTCGGCGTCCTCCGGGGCGTACCCGCGGACCCCGCCGAGGAAGCGCAGCCACCGGTCGTGGGCGGGCAGGTCGGCGTGCAGGCGCAGGAAGGCGTCGCGGTCGGCGCGGTCGAGCTCCCGCACCAGCACCGGTGAGCCGTCGAGCAGGAGGGCACGGTCGGCGATGGGGGTTCCCGCGCTCTGGCGGTGGGACGTCATGGCCCCCAGCGCACCGCGCGGGCCCCCCGCCCCGGCAGAGCCCGGTGGCCCGCACCGCACGGACCTCCGGCCCCGGACGGAAGCCGTCGGCGGGCCCCGGGACGATGTGCCGGAGCGGCCCGGGCCGCACGTCCGCCGTGATCGGTCCCAACGGCCCTGGCCGGTCGGGCCGACCGACCGGTCTCCTGTTCCGCCGTCCCGTCGTGCCGGTCAGGAGGAGGAACCGTGGGTCCCGTTCCCCCGAGCACCGCCCACGGAGCCCACCCGTGACCCGGCCTTCGGAGGACCGCTACCTCTCCGCGACGACGCTGCACGAGGCGGCGGCCGTGCTGGAGGGGCTGGCCGGGCTGCTCGACCGGGTCGACGGGGTGTTCGCGACGGACGCCGCCCACGACGCCGCCCGCCTCCGGGGCCTCGCCGCCACCCTCGCGGAGTGGTCGGTGCAGCCGGCCGCCGTCGTCGTCCCGCCCGCGTCCCGCCAGGCGTGGGAGGACCTGCTGGCCGTGTACGTCACCCACGGCCTGGGCCGGTGAGGGGTCAGGTCGCGGTCGGGGTGGCCTCAGTCAGCGCCGGCTCGAGCGAGCACAGCCAGGCGACGGCGTCGTCGAACTCGTCCTCGCCGAAGGTCCTCATCGGGAACGACATCAGCCAGCCGGCGAGGTGGACGAGCTCGCCGACCCAGCGGATGTCGCTGACGAGCGCGTAGCCCTCGATCCACCGCCCGAGCCCGGGGGTCCGCAGCCAGAGCTCGGTCTTCTCCAGCACCGCGCCCGTGGTGAAGCCCTCGTAGTCCGCGCCGAGCACGAGCAGGACCCGGACCCGGCGGCGCTCGTCGCGGGCCCGGTCGACCTCCGGCTCCACGACCTCGAGGAAGTCCTGGCCGGTCACCGTCCCGGTCGCCCGCAGGGCGAGGACGCCGTCGGGAACGTCCGCGATCGTCTCCAGCATCGTGCCTCTCCCCCCGACCGCCTCGTCGCCGACGACCGTCGACGTCGCCACGACCGTCCGCCGGCGCGACGCCCCGGCGCGACGGTCGGACCGCCCACCTCCCCGGGCCGATGGTCCCGGCGCCGCGGCGGGCCGGGCGGGGCGGACCGCGTGGGACCAACGACGCGCGGCCGGGAGGGCGCAGAGCCCTACCGCACGGCCGCGGGCCGCTCGACGCTCGCGCCCGCCCCGAGGGGCCGCAGACCGCGAGAGGAAGGACCGGACATGGCACAGGACGTCCGGACGGGTGTGGTGGTCGTGGGGGTGGACGGGTCGGCGGACGCCGACGCCGCCCTCCGCCACGGCATGGCGGAGGCCGTGCGACGGGGTGGCCGCCTGCGGGCGGTCATAGCCTGCCGGCCCCCCGAGATCGCGTTGTACGCCTACGACGTGTCCGTCGCGCCGACCCTGGGACGCACCCTGGCGGCGGCCCGCGACGCCGTGGCGGAGCGCGTCGACGCGGTGCGCTCGGGTGCGGGGCCCGAGCTCGCCGACGTCCCCGTCGAGCCGGTCGCGGTGCTCGGGTCGTCGGTGGACGTGCTGGTGGAGGCCGCGCGGCACGCCGACCTCCTCGTGGTGGGTCACCGGGGTCGCGGCTCCTGGCGCAGCGCGATGTTCGGCTCCACCGGGCTGGGGGCGGTGCTGAACGCGCCGTGCCCGGTGACCGTCGTCCGGGTCCCGCGGACGCCCGGGCGCGACCACCTCGCGGCCAGCGGGTCCGCGGCGGCCCCGCTCCCGATCGGCCCGATCGCCTGAGGGCCCGGAAGCCCCACGGGTCAGGACGAGGGACGGGTCGGAGCCGGGCCGTGCGGCCCTACGGCGGCGAGGTGGTGCTCGGCGACGCTGGACTGGCCACGTACCGAGCACGAGGAGCTCACCGATGACCACCGAGACCACGACCACCACCGAGTCCCTGCCGCGGCCCCGGATGGTCCACGAGCCCACTCCCGGCGCGGTCGTCGTCGGCATCGACGGTTCCGCAGGGAGCCGGGCCGCGGTCGAGGTCGCCTGCGACGAGGCGGAGCTGCGCGGTCTGCCGATCGCCGCGGTGGTTGCCTGGACCCCGCCCGAGGTCTGGGTCACCCCCTACCCGCTCGTGCCCTCGGCGCAGGACATGCACGCCGCCGCGATCGACCTCGCCGCCGCGGAGATCCGCGAGGTCCTCACGGCCCGCGCCCGGCGCGGCGCCTCCACCCCGACCTTCGAGCTGATGGCCGCCTCCGGCCCGGCCCCGGTCGTCCTCGAGCGGCTCTCCGCGGCGGCGACGCTGCTCGTCGTCGGCCACCGCGGCCGCGGCGCCGTCGCCAGCCGGCTGATCGGGTCGGTCGGCCTGAGCACCGTGGTCCACGCGCACTGCAGCGTGATGGTGGTCCGGGCGCCGCACGACCAGCGACTCGAGGCCGACGAGCACGAGAGCCACGCCACCTGATCCAGGCCGTCCCGGCCCGAACCCCAGGAGAAGAACATGACTGACAGCACCCCGGTCGTCGTCTGCGGTATCGACGACTCGCAGGGGTCCCGCGCGGCCCTCGAGGAAGCCTTCCGGCTCGCCGCCCGCCGCGGCGCGCGGGTGCGCGCCCTGCTGGTCTACGAGCAGCCGGAGGCCTGGTCGGCGTGGAGCTACGGGCCCGGGGCGGCGGTCCCGATGCCCGAGCCCGAGGTGTTCGGCGAGAGCGCGATGAAGGCCGCCCACGCCGTCGTCGACCCCGTCGTGGAGCGGCTTCGGACCGAGCTTCCGGCGATGCCCGAGGTGGAGGTCGACGCCCAGCCGGGTCACCCGGCCGAGGTGCTCGTCAAGGAGGCCGAGGACGCCGAGGCCCTCGTCGTGGGGCACCGTGGCCGGGGGGCCGTCGCGAGCGCGTTCATGGGCTCGACGAGCCTGGGCTGCGTGCTCCACGCCCCCTGCCCCGTCACGATCGTCCCGCTGCCGGTGCCGGCCTGACGTCCCTGGAACACACCCGCTGCGCCCGGCGC
>NZ_DASXJD010000190.1:0-11321 GCF_036497585.1 Actinomycetospora sp.
CGGATCACCTCGCCCGTGCGCACCGCCTTCGACCTCGCCCGGCGCGAACCACTGGTCGAGGCCGTCGCCGCCGTGGACGCCCTCGCCCACGCCTGCCGGTTCAGCCCGGACCACCTGCGTCGGCTCGCCGGGACCCACCCCGGAGCGCGCGGGATCGTGCAGGTCAGGAGGGTCCTCGATCTCATGGACCGGCGCGCGGAGTCGCTCCCGGAGTCCCGCCTGCGCCTCGGCCTGCTCGACCGCCACGTGCCCCCGGGCATCCCGCAGCACTGGGTCACCCTGACCACCGGCGAGCGCAAGCGTCTCGACCTGGCGTGGCCGGCCCGGATGATCGCCCTCGAGTACGACGGCCCCGAGCACCGCACGATCGCCGGCCAGAACCGCGACGCCTTCCACCGGGCCCGCCTGGCCGACCTGGGGTGGGACGTCATCGTCGTCACCTCGGCCATGATCGCGGACCCGACGGCCTTCGACGAGCTCGCGGCCCGCGTCCTCCGCAAGCTCGCCTGACGAGCCCGCCCCTACCAGGGCACCTCGACACGATCCTCCCGGAGCCGGCCGGTGGGTGACCGCACCTCCGCGTCCAGGCCCGCCGGGTCCCGGGCGATCGCCACCACCCGCGCCCCGGCCCCGGCCAGCCTCGTCGTGATCTCCCCGCCCGGCGAGTTGGTCCACCCGAGCGAGTTCCCCCGTCGCCGTCGGCAAATCCTGCCGATCTTGAGCTTTCTGGTATCGCCACTCAGAGGCAACAACCAAGGCGCAGCCGGGCCGCACGAAGGGCAGCCCCGGAAACCCTCCGAACGTCGGGGTGATCTCCCCGCTCCGTGAACGGGATCACGTGGCCGCCCTCGCGGGTGACCCGCAGCACCCCTAGCGTCCGCGCCGGACGACAGGCCAGCTGCCTACAGCGGGTCCGCCCGACGACGAGAGGATCGAAATGCAGGTCGACGAGCTGCTCAAGCCGTTCCCGATCAAGGAGTTCCACCCGTTCCCCCGGGCGCTCCTCGGGCCCGGCTCGCACGAGATGATCGGGCCGGAGGCCCTCAAGCTGGGCTTCAAGAAGACCCTGATCATGACGTCGGGGCTCCGCGGCACCGACATCGTGCACAAGATCAGCGAGTCGCTGAAGTACCACGGGGTGGACACGGTCATCTACGACCAGGTCGAGTCCAACCCCAAGGACTACAACGTCATGGACGCGGTGAAGCTGTACCAGGAGAACACCTGTGACAGCTTCGTCTCCATCGGCGGCGGCTCCTCGCACGACGCCTGCAAGGGCGCCCGGATCTCGGTCTCGCACGACGGCCGCAACGTCAACGAGTTCGAGGGCTTCAACCAGTCCGAGAACCCGAAGAACCCCCCGCACATCGCGGTCTCGACGACGGCGGGCACCGGTTCCGAGACGTCGTGGGCGTACGTCATCACCGATACCACGACCGACCCGAACAACCCGCACAAGTACGTCGCGTTCGACGACAACTCGGTCACGAGCCTCGCGATCGACGACCCGGTGCTCTACTACGACTGCCCGATCGACTTCACCGCCCAGTGCGGCTTCGACGTCCTCGCGCACGCCTCCGAGCCCTACGTCAGTCGGCTGAACTTCGAGCCGAGCCTCGGCAACGCGCTCCACGCCATCGAGCTCACCTCGAACCACCTGCGCGAGGCGGTCTGGAACGGCCAGGACCTCTCCGGCCGCGAGGGCATGATGTACGCCCAGTACATCGCCGCCCAGGCGTTCAACTCCGGCGGCCTCGGGATCATCCACTCGATCTCCCACGCGGTGTCGGCGTTCTACGACACCCACCACGGGCTCAACAACGCCGTCGCGCTCCCCCGCGTGTGGGCGTTCAACATGCCGGTCGCCTACAAGCGCTTCGCGCGCATCGCCAAGGCCATGGGCGTGGACACCATGCACATGACCGACGTGCAGGCCGCGGAGGCCGCGCTCGCCGCGTCCATCCGGCTCCTGCGCGACGTGGGCATCCCGGAGAAGTTCACCGACGTCACCCAGGACTCGTACTCGAAGAACCGGCTGGGCCAGGGCCCCACGAAGTTCTACGAGAACGAGAAGACCATCACGGGCAACGACGCCGACGTGGACCGCATCACCAACCACGTCCTCGGCGACGCCTGCACGCCGGGCAACCCGAAGGAGTGCACCTTCACCACGGTGCGCCCCGTCGTCGACCACTGCCTCAACGGTGACCTCGATGACCTGCTCAGCTGAGCTCCGGAGCTGATACTGGACGCCGGTGCCCGGCGGACCCTCCGGGGCCCGCCGGGCACCGGTGCGTTCCCCTCGCCTTGCACCGTAGGAAGGACCCCGCGTGACCAGCACGTCCGAGCAGGCCGCCCCCGAGACCACCGCCGCCCAGGTCGGCCCGTTCGACTCGGTCGACGCGGTCGTCGAGGCACTCTCGGCCCAGGGCTACATCGCCGATCGGCGGCTGGCCACCACCGTCTTCCTGCTCACCCGGCTGGAGAAGCCCCTCCTGCTGGAGGGCCCGGCCGGCGTCGGGAAGACCGAGCTGGCGAAGATGCTCGCCGTCGCCACGGGCCGGCGGTTCCTGCGCCTGCAGTGCTACGAGGGCCAGGACGAGACCAAGGCCCTCTACGAGTGGGACTACGGCAAGCAGCTGCTCTACACCCAGATCCTGCGGGAGAAGATCGGGCAGGTCGTCGAGGACGCCCCCGACATCCCCAGTGCCGTCGACCGCATCGGCGCGCAGGACTCCGTCTTCTTCTCCGAGCGCTTCCTCGCCCCGCGCCCGCTGCTCCAGGCCATCCGGTCCGAGGAGCCCGTCGTGCTGCTGATCGACGAGGTCGACCGCGCCGACGAGGCGCTCGAGGCCGTGCTGCTCGAGACCCTCGGCGAGTTCCAGATCTCGGTACCCGAGGTCGGGACGTTCGCCGCGGAGAACGCCCCCTACGTGATCCTCACCAGCAACAACACCCGCGACCTGGCCGCCGCCCTCAAGCGCCGCTGCCTGCACCTGTTCCTCGACTACCCGAGCGCCGAGCGGGAGCTGGAGATCGTCCGCTCCAAGAACACCGGGCTGCCCGAGGCCGCCGCGCGCGAGCTCGTCGAGGTCGTGCGCGGGCTGCGCGAGCTGGAGCTGCGCAAGGCGCCGAGCATCTCCGAGACGATCGACTGGGCGCGGACGCTCGCCGTGCTCGGCGTCGACGAGCTGAACTCGCAGATCCTCTCCGACACCGTCTCCGTCGTCGTCAAGTACGACAAGGACGTCACCAAGGCACTCGGCGCGCTGCCCAACCTCGTCGACCCGAACGCGGTCGTCGACGACGCCCACGGGCACGGCCACGGGCACGGCCACGGGCACGGCCACGGGGACGGCCACGGGGACGGCCACGGGGACGGCCACGGCCACGGGGACGACGGCGACCACGGGCACGCCGCGTCCGGCGGCGGCACGAACGGCCACTCCGCCGGCCCCGCGCCCGCGGAGATCGACGACGAGGACGACGGTCCCGACGGCCGCGCGGTGCGGGCGGCGAAGGACCAGGAGGGGCGGCACGTGGGGCACTACGCGGCCGGCACCGAGGCGAAGGAGGCCGCGCGCCGCGGCGAGGGCCAGGCGGCCAAGCCCCGATCGGTCAGCTCGAGCCAGGGCACGCGGTCGTTCGGCGGCGGGCTGGGCAAGAAGCGCGCCCTGTAGAGCCCGCCGCCCGGCCTGTTCCCGAGAGGAGGCCCCGCGATGGAGGCCAGCATCCACCGCTTCGTCCGGCTCCTGCGCATCCGCCAGGTCCGGATCTCCACCTCGGAGGTCCTCGACGCGATGCGGTGTGCGCGCGAGCCCGGCGTGCTCGCCGACCGCGCCACCCTCAAGGCCGCGCTCCAGGTCGCGCTGATCAAGGACATCCGCGACGAGGCCACCTTCGAGGAGATCTTCGACGCGTTCTTCGCCTTGGTGCGCATCGGCAAGGAGGACACCGGCCACGGCCACGGGCACGGCCACGAGGACCTGTCCGACGACGGCTCGCTGGAGAACTTCACCCTCTCCGAGGAGCCGAGCGAGACCCCCGAGCAGGGCCACGACCACGGCAAGCCGGTCGACATCAAGGAGTTCTTCGACCCCGACGACCTGGCCCAGCAGTACAACCTGCACCAGGAGGCCAACAAGATCGACCTCGCGGCGATGACCGACGAGATCGTCTTCTCCAAGGACGGCGCCACCGACCAGACGAACACCGGCGAGAAGGTCCAGATCGAGACCGACCACCTGCACGGCGGCGGCATCCCGGGCGAGATCGCGACGGCGTCGGGCACCAAGGTCGACGCCGACCTCAACGTCGCGCAGCAGGAGGCCCTGCTGGGGTGGCTGCAGGGGGTCGAGGACGGGATCGACGACGAGGGCGACGAGACCGACGCGATGGCGCTGCGCCGTCGGCTCGCCGGGATGCTCGAGAACCTCCCCGAGGCGATCAAGGCGCACCTCGAGCGGCTCATGGAGATCGAGCAGCGCGTCATCGAGGGCGGGCACGCCGACGAGGACGCCCGGCGCGCCGAGGTCGACCGCGCCGAGGAGCACGAGCGCCAGCAGCTCGAGGACTCGCTGCGCCGACTGGCCAAGACGCTGCACGGCGCGCTGACCCACCGGCGGCGCCAGTCACCGCGCGGCCGGATCGACGCCGGCCGCACGATGCGCCGCAACATGCGCTTCGACGGTATCCCGTTCACCCCGGTGACGGTGAGCCGCGCCGAGGACAAGCCGCGGCTGGTGATCCTCGCGGACGTCTCGCTGTCGGTGCGGGCGACCGCGCGCTTCACCCTGCACCTCGTGCACGGGCTGCAGGACATGTTCGGCCAGGTGCGATCGTTCGCGTTCGTCTCCGAGCTGATCGAGGTCACCGACCTGTTCGCCGACCACACCGTGGAGGACGCCCTCGGGATGATCTTCGGAGGCGACATGCTCGACGTGGACGCGAACTCGAACTACGGCGAGACCTTCGGCACCTTCCTCGAGGACCACGCCTCGGCGGTGAACCGGCGCTCCACGGTGATCGTCCTCGGTGACGGCCGGGGCAACGGCAACGACCCGAACATCGAGGCGTTCGCCGAGATCAGCCGCCGGGCCCGCGAGACGATCTGGCTGACCCCGGAGCCCCGCTACTCCTGGGGCCTGGGGGCCTGCGACCTGCCGCAGTACGCCGAGTTCTGCGACCGCATCCGGGTGGTGCGCGACCTCACCGGGCTCTCCGAGGTCAGCCACGACATGGTCGCCGAGATGATCGGACGCTGACCCGGCCGTGACCCTCACCCCGCCCGCCGCGGGCGGTGCCCGCATCGACCCGCTCGCCCCGGCGCACCCCGGGCGGTGGGAGAACGGCGACGTGGTCGTGTGCCACGTCGACCGGGCGGCGGTCCCCGTGCGGCTGGTCTCGGGACGGGCGCCCGAGCTCGTCAGCGAGCACTTCGAGGTGCACCGGCCCGGCGGGCGGCTGCTGGTGCTGCACCGCTTCCGGCCCGACGAGCTCGACGACGACGTGGCGACGCTGGTGGCCGGCGAGCTCGGTGCCGTCGTGGAGTCCGCGCCGGTCTTCGAACGCGTCGTCACCGGGATCGTGCGCTCGACGGTCGGGGACCCGCTGACGGCGTGGTCGACGTTCTACGCCAACTCGCTCGCCGTGCTGCGTCACCCGGAGCGGGCCGCGGTGCCCGGGGCGCCGCCCGAGGCGTCCCTCGCCGGCTTCGCGCCCGTCCACGCCCGGGCGCTCGACGAGGTGGCCGGGACGTCGGTCGTCGACCTCGGCACCTGCTTCGGCTTCCTTCCGCTGCTCATGGCCGAGCGCGGTCTCGACGTCGTCGCCACCGACCACACGCCGGGCACGATGCGGCTGCTCTCGGCGGTCGTGGGCACCGGGATCGCGCCGGAGGCGGCGGGACGGCTGCGCACCATGGCCTGCGACGCCCGGGAGCTCCCGCTGCGCGACGACGCCGTCGACACGGTCACCGCGATCCACCTGCTCGAGCACCTCCCGGCGGCGGAGTCGGCCGCGGTCGTCGCGGAGATGCGCCGGGTGGCCCGTCGTCGGCTGGTGGTCGCGGTGCCGTTCGAGGACGTGCCCGACCCGGTGTACGGCCACCTGTGCCGCTTCTCCCCCGAGGTGCTCACCGACCTCGGCGAGCGCACCGGCGCCCGGTTCCGGGTCGACACCGACCACGGCGGTTGGCTGGTCGTAGACATGTGAACGCTCGTGGCCGTCGGAACGACCAAGATCGTTCACATGGGGCACCCCTGATCCCGCGCGGCCTGCTGCGGGTCGACGCGGAACATCGGGCCGGTGTCGGTCGGCTCGTCGTAGTAGCGGTGGAACACCGGCGTGAGCCCGCCGGAGATCGGCGGGACGATCCAGCTCCAGTCCACCGGGCACGTCCGGCCGGCCGCCTCCTCGCGCTCGAGGTGGCGCAGGAAGCGCTGCGACTCGCCGTGGTGGTCGGCCATCGAGACGCCGGCCGCGTCGAACGAGTGCTGGACGGCGAGCGTGATCTCCACCGCCGCCCGGTCACGCCACATCGTCCGGTCGCTCGAGGTGTCCAGGCCCATGCGCTCGGCCACCTCGCCGAGCATGTCGTAGCGCTCGCCGTCGGAGAGGTTCCGTGCCCCGATCTCGGTCGCCATGTACCAGCCGTTGAACGGGGCGGCCGGGTAGGAGACGCCGCCGATGTCCAGGCGCATGTTGCTGATCACCGGCAGGGCGTGCCAGCGCAGGCCGAGCTCGGCGAACCAGGCGTGGTCGGGGTGGGTGAGCTCCACCTCGAGCACCGACTCCGGCGGGACCTCGAAGAACTGCGGCCCCTTCTCGGCCCACTCCCCGCCGCCGGAGACGACCAGCGGGAGGACGTCGAAGCGCCCCATCGGCGAGGGCGGGACCCAGCCGAGCGAGCGGGCGTGGTCGGTGAACCCGACGTAGCGCGGGTCGCCGAGCACCCGTCCCCCGGTGCGGTAGCCCGCGTAGCGGATGAGCTGCTCGTTCCACACCCGCGGCCCCGCCGTGGTCGGGGTGTCCGGGGCGAGGACGGTGATCGTCGAGCGGATGCGCCCCCGGCGGGTGGCCTCGTCGAGGTGACCGACGCACTCGGCGGCGACCTCGTCGGGTGCGACGACGTGGCGGCGGTCGCGGACGTGCAGACTGCGCCAGTAGAGCCGCCCGATGCAGCGTGCCGAGTTCCGCCAGGCCACGCGGGCCCCGAAGGTCAGCTCGGCGGAGGTGTGCACGTAGGTGCCGGTGCGCTCGATCTCGTCGCGCACCTCGGCCAGCCGGTCCTCGAACGGCGCGGTGCGCACGGCCGCGCCCTTGACCGCGGCCGCGCCGGGCTCGTCGGCCTCGGCGTAGAAGAGCCGGAGGAACTCCTCCGCCTCGGCCGGGTCGACCGGGGACACCGCTCCCGACGACGACGCCGGCGCGCCCCACGACGTCGCGGAGCCTTCCGCGTCCTCGGCGACGACGTCTGGTGCCGGGGGAAGGGGGGTCGAGCCGTTCCGCGCCGCGGGCACGGCCGGGGCGTGGACCGTCGCCGCGACGGCGGCCGTCGCACCGTCGGCGTCCTCGACCGCGGCAGCGGTGTCGGACGCCTCGCCGTCGGGTCCCGCCGGCGCCTGCTCCGCCGTCGACGACGGTGCGGGACGGGGGCGCGGGCTGGGCCGCGCCGGGTCGGACCGGTCCGCGTGCTCGGCGTCGGCCCCGGGCTCGGGCACCTGCGCCGTCAGCGGGGCCGTGGGCTCGCCGGTGGAGCCGCGCTCCGCGTCGGGGGCCGGGACCCCCTCGACCGGCGTGTCCACCGCTGCGTCGTCCGCGGGGGAGCCGTTCACGGCCATCGTGGCCATGCCGGGGGCCATGCCACCTCCGTGTCGCTCGAGGTCCTGCCGGGTCACTGCCTCGGCGGTGTCGATCCCACCGCCGCCGTCGTGGACGTACCGAGCCGGGCCCCCGCGCGCTCGTCGTCCATCCTCACCGCTCGATAACCACAAGGGATCTGGCCGTTCGGACCCATGTGGTCCGGGAAGCGGCCTGATGATCGTCCTCCGTTCGGCGCATTCCGGGCGGGCGCACCTTTCCTCGACGACCCCCGGATCGTCCGGCGCCGCCCGGTCCGGGGAGCGGTTTCGACCGCCCGGGCGCCGCTCGGGCACCTGGCGGGCCAACCGACGCCGGACGGGTCACGGCCGACCACTGTAGGGGTCGCCCGTCCCTCCCCGGTGTCCGGGACCACCTCACCGACGGTCACCCGTCCGCGCCGTCCGTGCCCGGACCCCGGTGACCGCGCTCCGAGCCGTCTGGCACCCTGACCCGACGACCGGCAGTAGTCATGACGTGAACCGTGCGTGACGAGACGACGGGTGGGAGGACCACGCGTGAGCCGAGCCGGACGAGGCCGTCCCGGTGGCGGAGGGCGTCGCGGGCGCGCGAGCGAGATGCGCGAGCGCGCGGACGAGATGGCCGCACTGCTCGACGAGGCCGCTCCCCGCGCCCAGCGCACGCGGCGCCGCCGGGCGACGGCCGTGCCCGCCGCGGTCGCCGCCTTCGGCGCCCTGAGCATCGGGGGCGTCGGCCTGGCGCTCGGGCTGACCCCCACGGGGGCCGAGGGGATCCTGCCCGCCAGCCCCTCCCCCGCCCTCTCCGATCCCGCCTCCTCGCAGCCCACGACCTCCGCGGACGCCACGGCCGGCGGCACGCCGACCGAGGGCGGGCTCGACCCGGCGGTCGCGGGGGCCGACCTCGTCCGCGCCGACGACCATGACACGCCCGGGCGCACCGGCCCCGCACCCGCCGCGGACCCCCGGGGGCAGGCGGCGCCGCCGCCGTGGTCGACCCGGGCCGGTCACCCGACGAGCCCCCGCCCCGGGCCCACCACGACGCGCCCGCGGCCCACGTCGTCGCGACCCACCCCGACGTCGTCGCGCTCGGCGACGCCCCGCTCCACCTCCACCCGGCCCGGGGCGCGGACCGCCTCGGCCACGCCCCGACCCGTCGCCCAGCGCGCCGACCTCCCCTCGTCCGGGACCCCGGACCAGGAACGGGACACCACCTCCCCGACGACGGCGACGTCCGTGACCCGCGGCACCGGCGGGTCCACCGGCTGAGAAGAGCGGTCGGGCACCGACGGTGGGTGACAGCATGCGACGGTGAGGGTCCCGATCGTGGCGCCGGGCGCCACCGCTCACCGGCGCGCGACGCGCGTTGGCCGCACGGTCGGACACGGGGGACGACCGCGCGGAGACGCGGAGTAGCGTGACGCGCCAGTGCCCACCGGTAGGGTGCTCCGCCGGGGGCCGAGCGAGTCATCGTGAGATGAGGAGTCGACCGGACGTGACGGCAGCGAGGAACAACGGTCCCGACGCGGGGCGACACGGCCTCGCCGGGCCGGGGAATCCTCCCCGCGACGCGGCGGCCGACCACGAGGACCGCGGGTGGGCCTCCACCAGCGGCGGTTGGGGCGCGAGCGCTCTCGACCGCGGCACCACGGCGGGGTACGACCCGTCCGGCCCCGGACCCTTCGGTTCGCCCGGGCCCGGACGGAACGACCGGTCGCCCCGCTCGTCCTGGCCGGACCGGGACGACGCCGTGTTCGACATCGCCGACGACCGGCGCGACGACGGGACGACGATGAGCCAAGCCCCCGACCGAGGAGCGGTGCCGCCGCCTCCCCCACGCAGCCACGGTTTCGCCCCGCGCGAGCCCGGGCCGGGGTACGAGCCGGGGGGTTACGAGACCGGCGGCCACGAGCCGAGCGGGTTCGAGACCGGGGGCTACGCCTCCGGCGGCCCACCCTCGGACGGCTGGCCGTCCAGCAGCGGGTTCTCCTCGAACGGCTACTCGCCGGGGGAGCGCTCCTCGCACGGGCCGTCGTCGTCCGACGGCTACTCGACCGGCGGCTACTCCTCGGGCGGCTACTCCTCGGGCGGGTTCTCCTCGGACAGCTGGTCCTCGGGTGGGCACTCGCCGGGCGGGTTCTCCTCCGACAACTGGTCCTCGGGCGGGCCCTCGTCGGGCGGGTTCTCCTCCGACCGCTACTCCACCGACCGCTACTCGTCCGACAGCTGGTCCTCCGGCGGTCGGTCCTCGGGCGGGTACGACGGGTTCGCGACCGGCGGCAACTCCTACGACCGGCCGTCGGGGTCCCGCAGCACCTGGTCGTCCGGTCTGGACGAGACCCCGCGGACCACGGCGATCTCCGCCCCCGTCGGCCCACCGGGGATGATGGACGGTGTGGGCCTGCCGACGCCTCGGGACGCCGCGTTCACGGCGCCGCCGAACGCCTCGGACATGGTCTCGATCATCCGGACCAGCTTCGAGGCGGTCGCCCCGCGCGCCGACGAGCTGACCCAGCTCTTCTACGGCTGGCTCTTCCGGATCGCCCCCGAGACCCGCGAGCTCTTCCCGGTCACGATGGAGCTGCAGCGCACGCGGCTGCTTCGCGCGCTCATCCACGTCGTGCAGATGGTCGACCGGCCCGACGAGCTCACGGTCTTCCTGCGCCAGCTCGGCCGGGACCACCGGAAGTTCGGCGTCGTCGGCGAGCACTACGACAAGGTCGGCCAGGCCCTCCTCGGCGCGCTCGGCGAGATCGCCGGTCCGCTGTGGACCTCCGAGGTCGAGCAGGCGTGGGTCGGCGCCTACGGCATCGTCGCGCAGGCGATGCGCGACGCCGCCGACGCCGAGCGCGGCCCGGCCGTGTGGATGGCCCGCGTCATGGAGCACCGCCGGGTCTCGCAGGACCTCGCCATCGTGCGGGTCCAGACGAGCCAGCCGGTGCCCTATCTGGCCGGCCAGTACGTCTCGGTCGAGACCCCCCAGCGCCCGCGGATGTGGCGCTCGCTGTCACCGGCGAACGCGCCCGGGCCGGACTGCGTCATGGAGTTCCACGTCCACACCGTCCCCGGCGGGTGGGTCAGTCGGGCGATCGTGTCGCACGCGCACGTCGGCGATGTGTGGCGCATCGGCCCGCCGATGGGCCAGATGACGCTCGACCCCCGCTCGCGCGCGGACCTGCTCATGGTCGCCGGCGGCACCGGGCTCGCCCCTGCCCGGGCGCTCGTCGAGCAGCTCATGGTCGACGGCTCGGACCGCAAGGTCGCGCTGTTCGTCGGCGGGCGCACCTGGGACGCGCTCTACGACATCGACACCCTGCGCCGGATGGCCCAGGACAACCCGTGGCTGACGGTCGTGCCGGTCGTCGAGGAGGACGGGCGCCGCTACGGTGCGGAGACCGGCACCCTCGCCGAGGTCGTGGCGCGGTACGGGGCCTGGGCGGACCGCCAGGTCGTCGTCGCGGGCTCGCCCGGCATGGTCCGCTC
>NZ_DASXJD010000191.1:0-17199 GCF_036497585.1 Actinomycetospora sp.
TGAGGTCGTAGTCTCTCTGGAGCGTTCCGACGCGCTGCACACGGGACAGTTCCGCACCAAGTCGTCCGTTGACCCCGACGCGTCGCGGCAGCGGACCGCGAGCCCCCGAACCGCAGGAGAGCACCCCATGAGCCAGGCACCAGGTCGTTACCCGGAGGACCAGTACGGCCAGCCGGACCCGTACGGCCAGCAGCAGGGACACCCGCAGCAGGGCTACGGGCAGGACCCGTACGGTCAGCAGGGCTACCCGCAGCAGGGCTACCCGCAGCAGGGCTACGGCCAGGACCCGTACGGCCAGCAGGGCTATGGCCAGCCGCCGCAGGGCTACGACCCCTACGGGCAGCAGGGCTACGGCCAGCAGGGTTACGGGCAGCCGCAGGGTTACGACCAGTACGGCGGCCAGTACGGCCAGGGCGGCTACGACCCCTACGCTCAGCAGGGCGGCTACGACCCGTACGGCCAGCAGGGCGGCGGCTACGGCGGCGTGCAGACCCGCCAGATGACCGCGAGCCTCACCCTGGACGACGGCTCGAACCGCTCGTACCAGCTGGTGCAGGGCGCCAACGTCATCGGCCACGGCCAGGACGCCCAGTTCCGCCTCGCGGACACCGGCGTGTCCCGTCGGCACCTCGAGATCAGCTGGGACGGCCAGCAGGCCACCCTGTCCGACCTCGGGTCCACCAACGGCACGACGGTCAACGGCACCCCGGTGCAGACCTGGCAGCTCGCCGACGGCGACACCATCCGGGTCGGGCACTCCGCGCTCCTGTTCCGCGCCCAGGGCTGACCCGCTCTCCTCGTGCCCGAACTCGTCCTCCAGCTCACCCGGGCTGCGTTCCTCGCGCTGCTCTGGCTGTTCGTCTTCGCCGCGCTGCGGGTCGTGCGCTCGGACCTGTACGCCGCGTCGGGACTCCGGGCCGCGGCGCCCGGTCGGCGACCCACCCGCGGGGGGACGTCGAAGCCGGGCCGCGGCGGAGGCCGGTCGAGCGGGCCGAAGGCGTTGATCGTGACGGCGGGGGCGTTGGCCGGGACCCGGATCGCGCTCGACGGCCGGCCGATCATGCTCGGCCGGGCCGACGACTCGACGCTGGTGCTCGACGACGACTACGCGTCGACCCGGCACGCCCGGATCTCGCAGTCCGGCAACGACTGGTACGTGGAGGACCTCGGGTCGACCAATGGCACCTACCTCGACCGGGCCAAGGTCTCCGGTCCGACGAAGGTTCCACCCGGCACCCCGATCCGCATCGGCAAGACCGTGATCGAGCTCCGCACATGATGACCGACATCCCCGGCGGGCACCGTCGCCCGCACACCGCCCGGCTCGGCGACGCGTCCGGCGCCCGGACCCGGGTGCGGGTCGTCCGTGCCCGTGAGTGCAGGATCGTCCCGTGACCCTGGTGCTGCGCTACTCCGCCCGCAGCGACCGGGGCCTGGTCCGGCAGAACAACCAGGACTCGGTCTATGCGGGCCCGCGTCTGCTCGCGCTCGCGGACGGCATGGGGGGCCATGCGGCCGGTGAGGTGGCCTCGAAGCTGGTCATCGCCGCGCTCGTGCCCCTCGACGACGACGAGCCGGGCGACGACCTGCTCGGCGAGCTCGCCGAGGCCACGGCCCAGGGCAACGACGCCATCACCGAGCTCGTCAACGAGGAGCCCGACCTCGACGGGATGGGCACCACGCTCACGGCCGTCCTCTTCGCCGGCAGCCGGCTGGGGATGGTGCACGTCGGGGACTCCCGCGCCTATCTGTTCCGCGAAGGCGTCCTCACCCAGATCACCCGCGACGACACCTTCGTGCAGTCGCTCATCGACGAGGGTCGGATCACCGAGGACGAGGCCGCCAGCCACCCCCAGCGCTCGCTGCTCCTGCGTGCCCTCACCGGGCACGACGTCGAGCCGTCGCTGACGGTGCGCGAGGCGCGCTCCGGGGACCGCTACCTGCTCTGCTCCGACGGCCTCTCCGGTGTCGTGAGCGCGGAGACCATCGCGGACGCCCTGACGATCCCGGACCCCCAGAGCTGCGCCGACCGCCTCATCGAGCTCGCGCTCAAGGGCGGCGGCCCGGACAACGTCACCTGCATCGTCGCCGACGTCGTCGACGTCGACTACGGCGAGGACCAGCCGATCTACGGCGGTGCCGCCGGTGACGGCCGCGCGGACCCGCCTCCCGGGGACTCCGCCGCCGCCCGCGCCTCGGCGGCCACGCTCACCCGGGCCGAGCCCGCGCCGCGCCCCGACCCGGTGCCCGCCCGCAACGACGGCGCCCGGGGACGCACCAAGCCGCGCCGCTCGCGCATGGCGGTCGTCCTCGCGGTGGTGGGCGTGCTCGTGCTCGCCGGCCTCGCGCTGCTCGTGACGCGGCTGTGGATCTCCCAGCAGTACTACGTCGGCACCGCGGGCGACCAGGTCGTCATCTACCAGGGCGTGCGCGGCGACGTGCTCGGCGTGCAGCTGCAGGACGTCGCGGAGCAGACCGGGCTGAACGTCAGCGACCTGACGCAGGTGGGCCGGATGTCGGTCCAGGGCGACTCGCTGCCGACCTCCGACCTCGACGACGCCCACAAGACCGTCGACCGGCTGCGCACCGACGAGATGCTGCCGGTGTGCAAGCCACCGGCCCCGGCCCCGGCGGCGACCGCCCCGGGCGCCCCGGCCGTGCCCGGCCGGCCGGCCCCCACCACGGCGGCACCGCCGGCCCCGACACCGGCGGCCGTGGCCGCCGCGCCCCCGACCGTCTCGACGTCCCCGCAGGTCCCGGGACGCGACTGCCGCCGGGTGCAGTAGTGGCCCGCCCCGCCCAGGCCGCGCCCGGCGGACGGAGCGGCGCCGCTCGTCCGGCAGAGATGCCGGCGGACCGCACCGCGCTGCGCCCGATCGTCGCCGCCGCCGTCTCCACCCGCCGCGGCATCGAGCTCGCCCTGCTCGCCCTCGCCGCGGTCATCACCACCGGCGCGCTCGTGCTCGTCGAGGCGAACCAGAACCAGCAGCTCAACCTCACCCTGCTCTACCTGGGGCTGGCGTACCTCGCGCTGTTCGGGGGCGCCCACCTCGCGGTGCGGAAGTTCGCGCCGTACGCCGACCCCGTGATGCTGCCGTGCGCGGCGCTGCTCAACGGGCTCGGTCTGGTCATGATCCACCGGATCGACCTGGCCAGGGCGGCCAAGGCCGCCCAGCTCGGCAACCCCGCGCCCGACGCCGACGCGCTGCGCCAGGTCGCGTGGCTCGCCCTCGGCCTGGTCATCTTCGTGGTGGTCATGTGGCGGGTGCGCGACCACCGGGCGCTCGCCCGCTACGGCTACACGGCCGGCTTCATCGGGCTCGTCCTACTGGGGCTCCCCGCGATCCTGCCCTCGGCGCTGTCCGAGGTGAACGGCGCGAAGATCTGGATCCGGGTCGGCGGCGTGGGCATCCAGCCCGGTGAGTTCGCCAAGATCCTGCTCACGATCTTCTTCGCCGGGTTCCTCGTCTCCAAGCGCGACCTGTTCACGACGGCCGGCCGGCACTTCCTCGGCATGACCTTCCCGCGGCCGCGCGACCTCGCGCCGCTGCTCATCGCCTGGGTCGTGGCGATGGGGGTCCTGGTCTTCGAGTCCGACCTCGGCACGTCGCTGATGTTCTTCGGGATCGTCCTGGCGATGATCTACGTGGCCACCGAGCGGTCGTCGTGGGTCCTCATCGGCCTGGTGATCTTCGGGGCGGGCGCCTTCGCCGCGTGGACCTTCGTCTCCCGCGTGCAGCTGCGCGTCGACGTGTGGCTCAACCCGCTCGGCGACCCCGCGGACACCAGCTTCCAGGTCTCCCAGGGTCTCTTCGGGCTGGCGACCGGCGGCATGCTCGGCACCGGCCTCGGCGCCGGGCGGCCCGACCTCGTCCCGCTCTCGAGCACCGACTTCATCTTCACCTCGATGGGCGAGGAGCTCGGGCTGGTCGGGCTCATGGCGCTGCTGCTGCTCTACGGGCTGATCTCGACACGGGCCCTGCGCACCGCGCTCGCCGTGCGCGACACCTTCGGCAAGCTCCTCGCGGCGGGCCTCGGCTTCACCCTCATGATCCAGGTGTTCGTCGTCTGCGGTGGCGTCATCGACCTCATCCCCAACACCGGGCAGGCCGCGCCGTTCATGTCCTACGGCGGGTCCTCGCTGGTGGCGAACTACGCGCTCGTCGCCCTCGTGCTGCGGGTCTCGAACGCGGCGCGGCAGCCGGCCACCGACAAGGCCAAGCCGGAGCCCGGCGCCGTCCCCGCGGCCCCGCGCACGCCGCTCGCCGAGGCGCACACCCAGATGGTGTCGCGGGGCGACGCCGCGACCCCGCCGCAGGGCTCGCCCGCACTCGACGGCGACGGTGCGGACGCACACGGTGCCGTCACCCACGGCCAGGCCGCGACCCCGCCCCGCGGCACGACCCCGCCCCGGGGTGCCCCGGTGCCGCCCCCGCACGGTCACGGGGCGCCGGGCCCGCAGGGTCCGTTCCCGCCCGGGCCGGCCGGGGCCGGGGCCCACCGCACCGGCGCGGCGCCGCAGCCCCCGCGGGGGCGTACCCAGCCGGGCGAGCACGGCGGCGGGGGGAGGACCCGAGAGTGAACACCCCGCTCCGACGGATCTCCCTCGTGGTCATGGCCCTGATCGTGCTGCTGCTGGGACAGGCCACGTGGGTCCAGGTCGTCAAGGCCGACGAGTACAAGTCGAACCAGTACAACCAGCGCGTCCTGCTCGACGAGTACTCCCACCAGCGCGGCCAGATCAACGCCGGCGGCCAGGTGCTCGCCTCGAGCATCCCGACCGACGACAAGCTCAAGTACCTGCGCCAGTACGCCGACGGGCCGATGTACGCGCCCATCACCGGCTACTACTCGCAGGTCTACGGCTCGAACGGCATCGAGCGCGCGGAGGACTCGATCCTCAACGGCTCCGACGACAAGCTGTTCGTGCGCCGCATCTCCGACGTCATCACCGGCCGGGCGCCGGCCGGCGGGAACGTCGCGCTGACCATCGACCCCAAGGTCCAGGAGGCCGCGTACAACGCGATGACCTCCAAGGGCTACACCGGCAGCGTCGTCGCGATCCGGCCGCAGACCGGGGAGATCCTCGCGATGGTCTCCACGCCGTCCTACGACCCGAACCCGCTCGCGAGCCACGACGGGGCCGCGCAGAAGGCGGCGTGGAACGCGCTCAACCCGGACAGCCCGGACTCCCCGCTGATCGACCGCGCGATCAGCAACACCTATCCCCCGGGCTCGACGTTCAAGCTGGTCAGCACCGCCGCCGCGCTCGACGCGGGCATGGTCACCCCGGACACCCCGGTGACGGCGGCGCCGCGGATCACGTTGCCGGACGGCACGACGACCCTCGAGAACTACAACGGCGAGGCCTGCGGGTCCGGCCCGACGGTGCCGCTGTCGGTGGCGTTCGCGAAGTCCTGCAACGGGCCGTTCGCCCAGCTCGCCGACCAGCTCGGCGGCGACAAGCTCAAGGCGATGGCGACGGCGCTGGGGATGGAGAACCCGGCCCAGACCATCCCGATGCCCGTCGCCGAGTCCGACACCGGCGACCTCTCCGACGCCTCGGCCCTCGCCCAGTCCGGCATCGGCCAGCGCAATGTGCGCATGACGCCGCTGCAGAACGCCATGATCACCGCGACCATCGCGAACAACGGGGTCCCGGTCGCCCCGCACCTGGTCAGCGAGATCCAGGGCTCGGACCTGTCGGTGGTCGACACCACCTCCCCGGACAGCGGGTCGCGCGCGTTCTCCTCGTCGACCGCCTCGACCCTGACCCAGCTGATGATCGGCTCGGAGAACGGCGGCACCGGGAGCACCAGCAGCGGCAAGATCCCCGGGGTCCAGCTCGCCTCGAAGACCGGGACCGCCGAGCAGGGACCCACCCCCAAGACCAGCCCGCCGCACACCTGGTACGACGTGTTCGGTCCGGTGCCCGACCCGCAGGTGGCGGTCTCGGTGATCGTCGAGAAGGGCGGCAACCGGGGCGACGACGCCACGGGGTCGTCGGTCGCCGGCCCGGTCGGGCGCGCGGTGGTCGCCGCGGCCCTGCAGCAGGGAGGGAGGTAGCTCATGGCTCCGACCACGGGCACCCTGCTCGCCGACCGCTACCGGATCGGGCGGCGCATCGCCATCGGCGGCATGGGCGAGGTCTGGGAGGCGCAGGACTCGCGCCTCGACCGCACCGTCGCCGTCAAGATCCTCAAGGCCGAGCTGTCGGGCGACCCGGAGTTCCTGCACCGCTTCCGCACCGAGGCCCGAACCGCGGCGTCGCTGAACAACCCCGGCATCACCGCCGTGCACGACTACGGCGAGACCACCACCGACTGGACCACCGCCAACGGCACGATCCAGGTCCCGGTCGCCTACCTGGTGATGGAGCTGGTGCGCGGCGAGCCGCTGGCGCAGCTGCTCTCGGTGCACGGCCGGCTAGGCGTCGACTTCACCCTCGACATCCTCGAGCAGTCGGGCTACGCGCTCGACGCGGCCCACGAGCGCGGCCTGGTCCACCGGGACGTCAAGCCGGGCAACATCCTGGTGACCCCGACCAACCAGGTGAAGATCACCGACTTCGGGATCGCGAAGGCCGTCGACGCCGCCCCGGTCACCCGCTCGGGTATGGTCATGGGGACCGCGCACTACATAGCGCCGGAGCAGGCGGGTGGCGGGCACGCCGGGCCGGCGTCGGACGTGTACTCGCTCGGCGTGGTCGGCTACGAGTGCCTCGCGGGCCGTCGTCCCTACCTCTCCGAGAACGCCGTGACGGTCGCGATGATGCACATCCGCGACCCGCTGCCGCCGCTGCCGCCGGACGTGCCGCCGGTGGTGCGCCAGCTCATCGAGCTCACCCTCACCAAGGACCCGCGCGGGCGCTACGCCACCGGCGGGGAGTTCGCCCGCGCCGTGTCGGCCGTGCGCCGCGGCGAGCCGTTGCCCCGGCCGGGTGCCGTGACCGCCGCGACCGAGGCCGTCAACCCGGCCACCCGCGTGGCGCCGGCGAACGGCTACGAGGCCGGACCGCCGTCCCCGCCCCCGCGGCGCCCCGACCGATGGGACGGCGGGCGCGAGCCGGAGCGCAGCCGGGGCCCGTGGGGCGCGATCGCGGCGGTCGTCGCCGTGCTCGTCGTCCTCGGGATCATCGCCTGGGTCCTGGTCTCCAACACGTCGACGAGCGCGCCGCCCCCACCGGTGGCGAGCACGACGACCACCACCACGACCGCGGCGCCGACCACGACGACGCGCGCGACCCGCACCACCACGGCGACGAGCTCGGCGTCGGGCAACACCGTCTCCGTCAGCAACATCGACTACGTGGGGCGGCCCGCCTCCGTGGCCGTCGCCGCGCTGCGCGAGGACGGCCTGGACACCGACGTCCGGACCGTCCTCGGGTCGAAGCCGAGCGACCCGTCGGCCTGCCGGGTGCTCTACGTGTCCCCCACCGGTGACGTCCGGCGCGGTGACACGATCACCGTGACCTGTCAGGAGTTCGGATGACCACTCCCCGCCTCCTGTCGGACAGGTACGAGCTCGGCCCCGCGCTGGGCTACGGCGGCATGTCCGAGGTGCACGGCGGCCGCGACGTGCGCCTGGGCCGCGACGTCGCGATCAAGGTGCTGCGCGCCGACCTCGCGCGCGACCCGCAGTTCCAGATCCGCTTCCAGCGCGAGGCGCAGAACGCGGCCGCGCTCAACCACCCCGCGATCGTCGCGGTGTACGACACCGGCGAGACCTGGGCGGACGACATCCCGCTGCCCTACATCGTCATGGAGTACGTCGCGGGCCGGACGCTGCGCGACATCGTCAAGACCGGCGGACCGATGGACCCCTACCGGGTCTGCGAGGTCGTCGCCGACGTGTGCTCGGCCCTCGACTTCTCCCACCGCCACGGGATCATCCACCGTGACGTGAAGCCGGCCAACGTCATGATCACCCCGTCCGGGGCGGTCAAGGTGATGGACTTCGGCATCGCGCGAGCGCTCTCCGACGCCCAGCCCGCGATGACCCAGACCGCCGCCGTCATCGGCACCGCGCAGTACCTCTCCCCGGAGCAGGCCCGGGGCGAGCAGGTGGACGCGCGTTCCGACGTCTACTCCACCGGCTGCGTGCTGTTCGAGCTGCTCACCGGGCAGCCGCCGTTCACCGGGGACTCCCCGGTGGCGGTGGCCTACCAGCACGTCCGCGAGGACCCCAAGGCCCCGTCGGAGCTCAACCCCGCGGTGCCCCCGTCGCTCGACGCCATCACGCTGAAGGCGCTCGCGAAGAACCCCTTCAACCGCTACCAGACCGCGGGCGAGATGCGGGACGACCTGATCCGCGCGCTGCAGGGCGAGCCGGTCGACGCGCCGCTGGTGATGTCCGACGACGAACGCACCGACTACATGAACCAGACCGGCCCGACGCAGGCCGTGCGGCCGGCCGCCTACGGCGGTCCCGCCACCGAGGCGGGCGACCTCGCCGCGTGGCAGGCCGAGCAGGAGGACGTCCGCCGGTCGCGGCGCCGCAAGCGCAACGCGATCATCGGTGGCGTCGTACTCGTGGCCGCGGTCCTCGCGGGCCTGTTCTGGCTCACCTCGCCGTCGAACCGGGAGTTCGCGATCCCCAACGTCGCGAACCAGCCCCAGGACGTGGCGCTCCGGACGCTGACCGGCGCCGGTCTGCGGCCCAACCTCGTGCAGGTCGCGTCCGAACCGGCCCAGGTGGGCCGCGTGCTCGGCACCGACCCGGCGGCGGGCACCGAGGTGCAGCCGGACACCGTCGTCGCCCTGCGGGTCGGCCGCGGGCCCGACCGGGTGCAGGCGCCCAACCTCCTCGGGCAGACCGCCGACCAGGCCCAGCAGATGGCCCAGGCCGCCGGGCTGACGCTGACCCCGGTGCCCCAGCAGCAACAGGTCGACGACCAGTCGCAGGTCGGCAAGGTCCTCGCGCAGAACCCGACCGCCGGGACCCCGCTGGCCCCGGGCACCGCGATCCAGCTCACCGTCGGCCAGGCCCGCCCCACGCTGCGCATGCCCGACGTGACCGGCCAGGACCAGGCCACCGCGACCCAGACCCTCGAGGGCGTGGGGCTGACCGTCACCGTCTCGCAGGTCGACGGCGGCGGGCAGGCGGGCACCGTCGTCTCGACCTCGCCGGCCGCGGGCTCGACGGTCGCCCAGGGCTCGAAGGTCACGCTGTCGGTGTCGAAGGGCAACCAGCTGCAGGTGCCCTCCCTCATCGGGAAGTCCCGCGCCGACGCGCTCTCGGCGCTCGCCGCGGCCGGGTTCAGCGGGAACCTGCAGGTCAACCCGACGAACGTCGACAACCCGAACCAGGACGACAAGGTCCTCAGCCAGAGCCCGCAGGCCGGGAGCCAGGCCAGCGCGAAGGACACGATCACCGTGAACGTCGGGCGCTTCACCGGCGGCGGCAACGGCGCCGGGAACAACGGCAACGGCAACGGCGGGGTCTTCGGCGGGGGCGGCGACAACGGCGGGCTGTTCCCGGGCAACTAGGAGGGCGGCGCGGCCGCCAGGGCGAGGGCGCGGACGTCGCGGACCAGGTCCTCGACGAGGGTCTCGGCCACCGGGTGACCGCACGCGGCCATCCACGAGGCCAGCATCCGGTGCCCGTCCTCGGTGAGCACCGACTCCGGGTGGAACTGCACGCCCTCGAGCGGCAGCGTGCGGTGGCGCATCGCCATGAGCACGCCGTCGGAGGTCCAGCCGGTGGGCTCGAGCTCGTCGGGCAGCGAGTCCGGGCGCACCGTCAGCGAGTGGTAGCGGGTGGCGGTGAACGGGTCGCGGAGCCCGGCCAGCACCCCGGCGCCGCCGTGGTGCACGGCCGAGGTCTTGCCGTGGCGCAGCTCGGGCGCGCGCTCGACGACCGCACCGAACGCCGCGCCGAGGGCCTGGTGGCCCAGGCAGACGCCGAGCAGCGGACGACCGGCCGCGGCACACCGCTCGATGACCTCGATGCTGCGGCCCGCGTCCGCGGGCGTGCCCGGGCCCGGGCTGACCAGGACCCCGTCGGCGTCGTCCGCGAGGGTCACGACGTCGGCGGCGTCGTTGCGGCGTACCACCGGCTCGGCCCCGAGCTGGGCGAGGTACTGGACGAGGTTGTAGACGAAGCTGTCGTAGTTGTCGACGACGAGGACCCGCACGCCGACCAGCCTATCCGCCCAGGGGTGAGGCGGCGCCGTCGTCGAGACCGCCTGGGCTACCGTGGAGTGGACCCGCGTCCCCGCCGTCGTCGAGCGGAGCATCCCCGTGCCGAAGTCCAAGGTCCGGCGCAAGCCGGCCTACACCCCGCCCCCGCAGGCCGCCGCCGCGAAGGCGTCCGGGCCGTCCCACCCGGCCTACGTGGTCATCATGCTGGCCATCGGCATCGTCGGGCTCGCCTGGCTGGTCGTGAACTACCTGGCCGGGGAGTCGATTCCGTTCATGGCGGAGCTCGGGGGGTACAACTTCCTCGTCGGCTTCGGCCTCGTCGTGGTCGCCCTGCTCATGACGATGAAGTGGCGCTGACCGACCGAATTACACCGATGTCGTTCGTCCCCAGTGTGGACGGAGCCTGTGGACAACCCCGCTGACGGAGCGCCACGCCACTGGGCCGCTCCCCTGCCCGCCGTCGTCCTCGGCCTGCTGGCCGCCGTCAGCCTGCTGGCCTGGGTGGTGCTCGGCGTCCGCACCGCGAGCCTCGACGGTCCGGGTCGGCTGTTGCTGGGGCTGGCCGGGGTGGCCGTCGGGGTCGCCGCGCTGGCTGGGCTGCGGGCCCGGCCGCGGCTGGCCGCCGACGACGACGCGCTGGTCCTGCGCGGGCCGTTCACCACGCGGCGCTGGCCCTGGGCGCGGGTCGACGCCGTCCGCGTGGTGCGCATGCGCCGGCTCGGGGTGCCCGCCGGCTACCTCGAGATCGACGCCCGCGACGACGACGGCACCGAGCGGCTGCTGGTCCTCGGCCGCCTCGAGCTCGGCACCGACCCGCGCGACGTCGCCGACGCCCTGCAGGCCCAGCGGGCCGAGGCCGGGCGGGTGCGCTCAGGCACCCCGCCGGCAGGAGGTGGCGGTGTCACAGACGACGGCGCCGAAGGAGACGTCGCGGAGCAGGATCGCGACCAGCAGGACGACGGCGATCCCCCCGGCGACGACGAGCCCCGCCGCCGGCCGTGACCGCGCCGGTCCGTGCACCATCCCCGCGGCCACGGCCGTGCCGACCACGAGCCCGCCCAGGTGGCCGAGCAGCGAGATGCCGGGGATGGTCAGCGAGAGCGCGACGTTGAGCCCGATGACGACGAGCGCCTGGGTCATCGGCAGCTGCAGGCGCCGCAGTAGCACGATCAGCGCGCCCATGAGGCCGAAGATCGCCCCGGAGGCGCCCGCGACCTCCCCGCCGGGGCTGCCGAACAGCATCACGGCGGCCGACCCGCCGAGCAGCGAGACGCCGTAGAGCACCGAGAAGCGCAAGCGGCCGAGCACCAGCTCGATGTCCCGGCCGATGAACCACAGCGCGATCATGTTGAACAGCAGGTGCAGCGGGCCGATGTGCAGGAAGCCCGAGGTGACCAGCCGCCACCACCCGCCCCCGGCCACCTGCACGGGGGCGAGCGCCGCGGCGGCGAACACCGGGCCCGAGGCGTTGTCGGTGACGCTGCCCGCGTCGATCGCCGTCAGCGCGAAGACCGCGACGTTGATCGCGATGAGGGTGGGGACGACGACCGGGGTGCTCGCCCGGCGCACCGCCCGCGCCCGGGGCGTGCTGCGGGCCCCGGCCGCCACGCAGTCCACGCACTGCATGCCGACCGAGGCGTCCCGCAGGCACTCCGGGCAGGCCGGGCGCTCGCAGCGGGTGCAGCGCAGGCCGGTCGGGCGGTCGGGGTGACGGACGCAGACGTGGGTCTCCGCCTGGTTCGGCGGGCCGCCCGCGGGAACGCTCATGCCCCCATTGTCCGGACCGCCCGGTGACGGCGTCGTCGGATCCTCGGGCTGCGGCTCAGCGCGTGACGTCGACGCTCTCGATGACGATGTCGGAGACCGGCCGGTCACCGGGGCCGGTGGCGGTGGCGGCGATGGAGTCGACGACGTCGCGCGAGGTCTGGTCGGCGACCTCGCCGAAGATGGTGTGCTTGCGGTTGAGCCACGTGGTCGGCGCGACGGTGATGAAGAACTGGGAGCCGTTGGTGCCGGGCCCCGCGTTCGCCATCGCGAGCAGGTAGGGGCGGTCGAACCGCAGGTCGGGGTGGAACTCGTCGCCGAACTTGTAGCCCGGCCCGCCGCGCCCCGTGCCGGTCGGGTCGCCGGTCTGCAGCATGAACCCGGCGATGACGCGGTGGAAGATCGTGCCGTCGTAGAACGGCCCGCTCGACGAGCCCTTCGCGTTCGGCTCGCTGTACTCACCCTCGCCCGTCGCCAGCCCGACGAAGTTCGCCACGGTCTTGGGCGCCTGGTCGGGGAAAAGCTTGACGGTGATGTCGCCGTTCGAGGTGTGCAACGTCGCGGTCGGCCCGTTCTCGGCATTCGTCACGGGCGTCATCGTGCCACCGACGGACCACCGGGTGTGACGCACCGGCGGGTCGGGCACTTGCAGTCAGGGGTATGGCGGCATGATGAGCCGCCACCGAGGAGTGAGGTGTCGCCGTTGAGCAGCAAGACCGTGATCGGTGCCAGGGAGGACCTGGACGATCTCCGCAAGGAGGGCCGTCGCGCGCGCAAGAAGGCGGCCAAGCATGCCGAGAAGGCCGCCGCCCGGGCCCGCAAGGACCGCGAGAAGGCGCGCAAGGAAGGCGCGAAGAAGCGCGCCGAGGTCCGCAAGGACGTGAAGAAGGCCGCCGACGACGCGCGACAGCGCGTGCTCGACGCCCGTGCCGAGGCCCGCAAGCGGGCGCAGGAGGCGCAGGGCGAGGCGCGCAAGCGGGCCCAGGAGGCGCGCGCCGAGGGACGCAAGCGCGCCAACCAGGCCGCCAAGGACGCCCGCAAGCAGGCGAAGTCCTACGCCAAGGACGCCCGCAAGGCGCTCGAGAAGTCGTCGGTGCCCACCAGCGTGGGCGAGCTCCGCGACCTCGGCGGCTCCTACGCCAAGGACGCGCGCAAGGCCCTCGAGTCGACGTCGCTGCCGAGCAGCGTCGGCGAGCTGCGCGACCTCAGTGAGTCGGTCCGCGGGTCCCTCGAGGGCGGGCTGACCGCCGCGCGCAAGGACCTCGCCTCGCGCATCGAGCCCGACGAGCCGCAGAAGAAGCGTCGCCGGTGGGGCCTGTGGGTCGTGCTCGGCATCCTCGGCGCGGGCATCGCGGTCGTCGCGACCCGCAAGGCGCCCGAGCTGCCGCCGCCGCCCCCGCCGGCCCCACGGCCGAAGCCGGCGCCGACGACGTCCGCCGGTCCGTCCGCGAACACCCCGGCCGCCAAGGCCGGCGCCGTGCCGGACCCGGAGGAGCCGGGCGGGGTCGTCCCGCCCTCGTCGCCGACCGACAAGGTGTCGCCGAGCCCGAGCAGCAACGGCACCACCGGCACCAACAAGCCGGCGGGTGGCGCCAAGAACTGACGCCGCCGCACCCGGTCCCCCTCGCGGCCGGTCCCCGACGCCTCGCGCGTCGGGGGCCGGCCGCGGGTGTGTCCGGGGCCGTCCCCGCGTGCCGGGGCCGCGTCGGAGCCGCCTCGCCTCACGCGCCGGCTCCGACTCGAGGCGCGCGTCGCCCCCCGCGCGGCACCGCGGCGCTCCACGCGGTGGGCCGCACTGCCTCACGCGCCGGGCCGCAGGGCGCCCGTGCCGAACAGGTCACGCAGCCGGTCGCCCGCGCCGACCGTGCGGTCCTCGACGACGTCGCCGGGCCGCCCGGCGACCACCGCCGCGACCCCCTCCGCGCTCGTGCTCCCCGGCCGGAGGTAGCCGCCGTGCCCGCGGACGCCCGCCGTCGGGGGCAGCGCCGAGCCCGACGGTGCGGTGCGGGCCGGCTCCGGGCCCATGGCGAGCACCCGGACCCGGGGGTCGGAGCTCGGGTCGGGCCCGAACCAGCCGGTGTCCGCGATCGCGTCGCCGTGCGCCTCGCCGACCCACACGGCCCGGGGACGCACGGGCGCCGGCGTGACCCCCGGGCAGCCGAGCAGCACGACGTCGTCGACGCCGCGGGCGGCGGGAACGGCCTGCGCGACGGTGAGCGTGCCGTAGGAGTGACCGATCGCCGTGACGTGCGCCCGAGCGGCAGGGCGGGCCGCGTCGAGGCCGGTGAGGAACGACGCGAGCCGGCCTGCCGCGTCCGAGGCGGGTCGGGTCCCCAGCACCGAGCGCGCCGGATCCGTGACCCCCGACCACTGGGGAGCGGCGTAGTCGTACCAGGCGACCACCGCGCTGTCCGGCCCCGCGCGGGCCGCGAGCGCGTCGAGCTCGGCGATGCGCTCCGGGAGGTCCTCCGCGCGGGCGGTGAAGCCGGGGACGAACACCCCCACGTGACCCGCGCGGTCGATGTCGCCGCTCGCGACCGCCGCGCGCCCGGCCGCCGGGTCGAGGTCGAGCAGCGCGTGCCCGGGCCCGACGGCTCGCTCGATCGCGGCCAGCCGGCTCAGCCGGCCGTGCACCTCGGCGAGGCGCGCCTCGACGTCCTGCAGGTCGCCGAAGCCGGTCGCCCGGTCCCGCGCGGCGTCGAGGGCCGCCTCCTGCGCCGTCGCCTCCCGCCGGGCCGCCGCGAGGCGCAGCCGGTTCGCCAGGTCCCGGTCGAGCGCCGGGATGCCGTCGAGACCGCCGACCAGCTCCGGGCGCTCCGCGGTCAGTCGGGCGCGTTCGGGCTCGTCGAGGCCGGTCCACCAGTGCGCCACGGCCGCCGGCTCCGGGCCCTCGCGTGGGGCGCCGACCGCGCCTGGACCCGGCCGGGCGGCCGCGGTGAGCGCCGCGACCAGCCGCGCGTCGTGCTCGGGGTCGAGCGGGCGGTCCGTGGTGGCGGCTGCTGTGACGTGGGCGGTGGCGACGTGGGCGGTGGCGACGTGGGCGGTGGCGACGTCGGCGGTGGCGACGTCGGCGACGACGGCCGCGAGCCGCCGCGCCCGGTCGACGACGTCCCCGCCGCGCTCCACGAGCCGCCCCCACGACGCCCGGGCCGCCTCCGACGCCAGCCCGGACCACCCCGCGGGCAGCGCGCTGCCGAACACCGCCTGCTCCCAGGCCCGGGTCGCGGAGTCGAGGGCGCGTGATGCCTCGGCGAGGCCGCTGGTCACCGCGCGTCCCGCGCGAGGAGCCCGGCGAGCGCGCCGTCCGCGGCGGCCCCGCTCGACGCCGTGGCCGCGAGGGCCTCGCCGAGCCGACGCGCCTCCCCCACCCACCGGGCACCCTCGGCCTCCCACGCCGCCGCGAGCGCCGTGGCGGCGGGTGCGGTCTCGGAGCCGGGCACCGTGGCGGCGAGGGCCCGCAGCCCCGCGACCAGCGCGCGGAGCGCGTCCTGCCCCTGCCCGGCGGCCGCGTCGAGCTCCCTGGCCGCGCTGCGGACCAGCGCCGGATCGACGGCGAACCCGGCCGTGTCGTCGTTCATGCGGGTTGGACGCGCCCGGTCGCGTCGTCGAAACCGATCGGCGGGCGAGCTGGGGATCGACGCGATCGTCGGTGCCGGTGTGGACGGATGGGTCGACCGATCGGCCCGTTCCGACCCGGCCCGGCCCGGCGTTCCGGCGAGGGGCGCCCACGGCCCATCTATCCGACCGAAGGAGCCCCTCGCTCAACGGCCGGCCGAGCACCCGATGCCGACGAAGGGCACCCACGGCCCATCTACTCGACCGAAGGAGCCCTTCGCTCAGAACCCAGCCCCGCCCGACGGCGGCCCGCCCCACCCCGCTCGCCCTTGTCGTGGGCTTCTGCGATCGGCCGACCACCTCGTCGTTGTGATTCACTGCGACGAGTGGCCGGGGCATCCGCAGGAGACCGCGACAAGGCCGCCGCACCCCGAGCCCGCCGCACCCCACGACCCACCCGCGCCGAGCTCGAGGCCGCCCGGGACCGGCTCCTCCCCGACGTGCTGCCCGGCCCCGACGACCCGCCGCTGAGCGTGCTCTTCAGCGGCATCAACCCGGGGCTGGTCTCGGCGTACACCGGCCACCACTTCGCCCGGCCCGGCAACCGGTTCTGGCCCGCCCTGCGCGCGGGGGGCTTCACGCCCCGGGTGCTCACCCCCGCCGAGCAGCACCTGCTGCCGGGTCTCGGGCTGGGCATCACCAACGTCGCGCCCCGCGCCACCGCCCGCGCCGACGAGCTCTCCGACGCCGAACTGGTCGCGGGCGGCGAGCGGCTCCGGGCCCTCGTCGGCTCGTACCGGCCGGAGTGGCTCGCCGTCGTCGGAATCGTCGCCTTCCGCGTCGCCTTCGCCGACCGCACGGCCGTCGTCGGCCCCCAGCACCAGCGGATCGGAGACACGCGAGTCTGGGTGCTGCCCAACCCGAGCGGCCTCAACGCGCACTACACCCCGGCCGCGCTGGGCGAGGCGTTCGCCGCGTTCCGGCGATCGGTGCACGACTTGGACACCAGCGACGTGCATCGGGGCGCTCCGGACGATCTTCGGGATTGACCGTGGCCCCGGTCACAGGCAAGGTCGGTCGCCAGGGGTCCGGACTCGACGCGGAGGTCAGCGGTGGCCAGTGGCGACATCAAGGTGAGCATCCTCGACTGCGGGGCGATGACCGCAGACCTGACGTGGCTGCTGCTCAAGCCGGGGCGGTCCATCCGCGCCCGCCAGCAGCGCGACCAGCCGACCGAGTGGGCCACGGTGCCCACGCACTGCGTCCTCGTCGAGACGCCGGACGGCACCATCCTCTGGGACACCAGCTGCCCCCGGGACTGGGAGGAGCGCTGGGGGCCGACGGGCCTGCAGGACTTCTTCCCCTACGAGAAGGTCAGCGAGGACGAGTACCTCGACTCGCGCCTCAAGCAGATCGGCGTCGGCGTCAACCAGATCGACTACGTCGTGCTCAGCCACCTCCACTTCGACCACTGCGGCAACGCCGACCTGTTCAAGGACTCGTCGGCCAAGCTGATCTGCAGTGACAAGGAGAAGGAGTTCGCGTTCGGCTTCGACGGCCTGTTCACCGGCGCGCACCTCAAGACCGACTACCAGGGCCTGAACTGGGACACCGTCTCCGGTGACACCGAGTTCCTCCCCGGCGTCACGCTGCTCCAGACCCCCGGCCACACCCCGGGCACCATGTCGATGCAGGTCGACCTGCCCGACACCGGCACGATGATCTTCACGTCGGACGC
>NZ_DASXJD010000192.1:0-37462 GCF_036497585.1 Actinomycetospora sp.
TCGAGCCGCAGCGTCAGCGAGATCCGCTTGCGGGGGACGTCGACGTCGAGGACCTTCACCCGCACCACGTCCCCCGGCCCGACGACGGCCCGTGGGTCGGACACGAACTCCTTCGACATCGCCGAGATGTGGACGAGACCGTCCTGGTGCACCCCGACGTCGACGAACGCCCCGAACGCGGCGACGTTGGTGACGACGCCCTCGAGCACCATCCCGGGCGCGAGATCGGTGATCTGCTCGACGCCCTCGGCGAAGGTCGCCGTCTCGAACGCCGGGCGCGGGTCGCGGCCCGGCTTGTCGAGCTCGGCGATGATGTCGGTGACCGTCGGGACGCCGAAGGTCTCGTCGGTGAACGCGCGCGGGTCGAGGCGCCCGAGCAGCGCGGAGTTGCCGACCAGCGACGCCACGTCGGTCCCGGTCTGCTCCACGATGCGCCGCACCACCGGGTAGGCCTCGGGGTGGACGCCGGAGCGGTCGAGCGGGTCGGTGGCGTCGGGGATGCGGAGGAAGCCCGCGCACTGCTCGAACGCCTTCGCCCCCAGCCGCGGCACCTTGGTCAGGGCCTTCCGTGAGCCGAACGGCCCGTGCTCGTCGCGGAACCCGACGATCGTCGTCGCCAACCCGGAGGAGATGCCCGAGACGCGGCGCAGGAGGGGCGCCGAGGCGGTGTTGACGTCGACGCCGACGGCGTTCACGCAGTCCTCCACCACGCCGTCCAGCGAGCGCGACAGCAGCGTCGCGGAGACGTCGTGCTGGTACTGCCCGACGCCGATCGACTTCGGGTCGATCTTCACCAGCTCCGCGAGCGGGTCCTGGAGCCGGCGGGCGATGGAGACCGCGCCGCGGATCGAGACGTCGAGCTCCGGCAGCTCCTTCGAGGCTTCCTCCGACGCCGAGTACACCGACGCGCCGGCCTCGGAGACCATCGCCGGGGTGAGCCCGGGGACGTTGCGGGCGAGCTCCTGGGCCAGCTTGTGGGTCTCGCGGGAGGCGGTGCCGTTGCCGATCGCGACCAGCTCGACGCCGTGCTGCTGCGCGAGCCGCGCGAGGGTGGCCAGCGACTGCTCCCACTGGTTGCGCGGCACATGCGGATAGATGGTGTCGTGCGCGACGACCTTGCCGGTGCCGTCGACGACCGCGACCTTCACCCCGGTGCGCAGGCCGGGGTCGAGGCCCATCGTCGGGCGGGCGCCGGCCGGGGCGGCGAGGAGGAGGTCGCGCAGGTTGCCGGCGAACACCCCGACGGCGCCCTCCTCGGCCACCTCGCGCAGCCGCACCCGCAGGTCGACCACGAGCCGCGACGAGATGCGGGTGCGCCAGGCCCACCGGGCGACGCCGAGCAGCCAGGAGTCGGCGGGACGCCCGCGATCGGCGATGCCGGCGGCCGCGGCGATGCGGGCCTCATAGGCCGAGGTGTCGCCGTCGTCGTCGGCGGAGCAGGGGTCGAACGTGAGCGCCAGGACCTCCTCGGACTCCCCGCGCAGCAGCGCGAGGATCCGGTGCGAGGGGAGCCGGGTGAACGGCTCGTCGAACGCGAAGTAGTCGGAGAACTTGGCCGCCGACGGGTCCTCGGCCTTGCCCTCGCGCGCCACGGCGACGACGCGGCCGCGGGTCCACATCCGTTCGCGGAGCTCCCCGACCAGGTCGGCGTCCTCCGCGAGGCGCTCGACGAGGATCGCGCGGGCGCCCTCGAGCGCGGCGTCGGCGTCGGCCACGCCCTTCTCCGCGTCGACGAACGCGGCGGCCGCCGCTCGGGGCTCGACCGAGGGGTCGCCCAGCAGGCCGTCGGCGAGCGGCTCCAGGCCGGCCTCGCGGGCGATCATCGCCTTGGTGCGCCGCTTGGGCTTGTAGGGCAGGTAGACGTCCTCGAGGCGGCTCTTGGTCTCCGCGCCGAGGATCTGCGCGTGCAGCTCGTCGGTGAGCTTGCCCTGCTCCCGGACCGACCCCAGCACCGAGGCGCGCCGCTCCTCGAGCTCGCGCAGATACCCGAGGCGCTCGTCGAGGGTGCGCAGCTGCGCGTCGTCCAGCCCGCCGGTGGCCTCCTTGCGGTAGCGCGCGACGAACGGCACCGTCGCGCCGCCGTCGAGCAGCTCGATGGCGGCGCGCACCTGGCCCTCGCCGACCTCCAGCTCGGTGGCGAGGCGGCGCTGGACGGGCGGCAGCTCGGTGGGAGTCGCAGCAGCAGTCGCGGTCACGGGAGCCATCGTGCAACACCCCACCGACAGCCTGGGCCGACCCCGGCACCCGTCGTCGGGAAGCCGGTGTGCCAGACCGGGCTCAGCCCTCCAGCGAGAGCAGCGCCGCCTGCACCATCGTCCGCACGCCCACCGGGAGCGCCCGCTCGTCGAGCGCGAACGTGGGCTGGTGGATGTCGGACTGCGGCCCCTCCCCGGACCACACGCCGAGCCGGCCCATCGCGCCGGGGACGTGCTCCAGGTACCACCCGAAGTCCTCGCCGCCGGAGGACTGCTCGGTGTCGACCGCCGCCCCCGGACCGGCCGCGCGCTCCGCGGCCCGTGCCAGCAGGTCGGCCGACACCGCGTCGTTGACGACCGGCGGGACCCCGCGACGGTGCTCGAGCACGTAGCCGACCCCGGTGGGCGCGAGCAGGGCGGTCACGAGCTGGCGCACCAGCGGCTCGAGCTCGTTCCACGTGGCGTGCTGCGCGGTGCGCAGCGTCCCCGAGAGGGTCCCGATCTCCGGCACGGCGTTGGCCGCGTGCCCGGCCTCGACCTGCCCCCACACCAGCACGGTGCCCGAGCGCGGGTCGACCCGGCGCGAGAGCAGGTCCGGCAGCCCGGTAATGACGGTGCCCAGCGCGTGCACGAGGTCGGCCGTCAGGTGCGGCCGGGAGGTGTGCCCCCCCGGCGAGGTGAGGCGCAGCTCGAGCATGTCGCAGGCCGAGGTGATCGGCCCGACGCGTGTCCCGACGTGGCCCACCTCGAGCCGCGGGTCGCAGTGCAGCGCGAAGATGCGGTCGACGTCCGCGAGGCCGTCGGCGGCGATGACGTCGAGCGCGCCGCCGGGCTGGACCTCCTCGGCGGGCTGGAACACCAGCCGCACGCGCCCGGGCAGGTGGTCGGCGACCGACGCGAGCGCGAGACCCGCGCCGAGCAGCACTGCGGTGTGCGCGTCGTGCCCGCACATGTGCGCGACGCCGGGCACCTGCGAGGCCCACGGCACGTCGGCGTGCTCGTGCAGCGGCAGCGCGTCCATGTCGGCGCGCAGGGCCACGGTGCGCGGCCCGGTCCCGATGTCGCAGATCAGCCCGGTGCCCGGGAGGAGTCGCGGCTGCAGGCCGGCCGACTCCAGCACGCGGGCGCACAGGGCGGTGGTGACCTGCTCGGAGCGCGCGAGCTCCGGGTGGGCGTGGATGGCGCGGCGCCAGGCGACGACGTCGGCCGTGTGCTCGGCGAGCCAGGCGTCGAGCCACTGCGGCCCGGTGCCGATCCCGAGGTCCGCTACACCGGCGTTCGCCCGTGCGGTGCTCGGATCGTCCGGGCGGGTCTGCAGCAGCGTCACCGTTCCACCTCCTCGCGCCGCCGAACGGGTGCGTCCGGCAGGCTGGTGTCCCCAGGATGCCTGCCGACGACGTGGCTCCGGGAACGTCCGGGACCGATGGCGCCGAGGGGTCAGGACGATGCTGTCAGTGGCGGAACGGTCCGGACGCCGACAAGACGAGCGGCGGATTCGTGCAGGTCACCGGATCAGCGGGCCGGAAACACCGGTCGTCGCCCGACGAGCGGTCGCACAACCCGTGACGAACGGCGCGATCCGGTTGCCCACGACCGTTCGCCGGTGGGCGCGGCCGGACGGGTGGGGCGACGGTCACCGGTGCCCGGGACGCCATCATGGGGGCGTGAGTCCCCGCCCCGCCGAGACGCGCCGCCTGGTCGGGCGCTACCGCCTGGACGCCGAGCTCGGGCGGGGCGCGATGGGCACGGTGTGGTCGGCGTACGACGAGGTCCTGCACCGTCCCGTGGCGGTCAAGGAGGTGCGGCTCTCGCTGGTGCCGGTCTCCGAGCGGGCGATCGTGCGCGAGCGGACCCTGCGCGAGGCCCGCGCGACCGCGATGCTCAGCCACCCCAACGTCGTCACGCTCTACGACGTCGTCGAGGTGGACTCCGAGCCGTACGTCGTCATGGAGCTGCTGCCCTCGCGCAGCCTCGCCTCCTACATCGCCGAACGCGGCACCCTGTCCCAGGCCGAGACCGCGGAGATCGGCTCGGCGGTCGCCTCGGCGCTGATGACCGCCCACCGCGCCGGGATCACCCACCGCGACGTCAAGCCCGGCAACGTCCTCATCGGCACCGACGGGCAGATCAAGCTCACCGACTTCGGCATCGCCCGCAACGCCGCCGAGTCCTCGATGACCCAGACCGGGACGGTCCTGGGCTCGCCGCCCTACATCGCGCCCGAGGTGGCGATGGGCCGGGCGGTCGGACCACCCGCCGACCTGTGGGGCCTCGGCGCGACGCTGTTCGCCTGCCTCGAGGGCCGCCCGCCCTACGACGCGGGCGACCCGGTCTCGACGGTGTCCGCCGTGGTCCACGGCGAGATCCCGCGGCCGAAGGGGCACGGCCCGGTGGTCGACGTCGTGCGTGGGCTCATGGTCAAGGACCCGGGCCTGCGGATGCCGCTGCCCGCGGTGCGGCGCCGGCTGCGCCCGCTCATGGCCGACCCGGAGGGCCCGATGCTCTCCACGCCGCCGTCCCCCGCGACGACGGAGTTCCGCCTCCCCCAGACCCCGTCCGACCCGCCCGCCGGCGACGCCCGCTCCGGGCTGATCCCGGCGCAGGGTCGCAGCGGGACCCTCGTCGAGGGCGCCCAGCCGGCCGGCCCGTCGAGCACGTCCAGCGCCCCGAGCCCGGCGCCGCGCCGTCCGTCGCCGACGCCGCCCGCGGCCCGCACCGCGCCGCTCACCAGCGCGCCGCCCGACGACCCCGCGACGCCGCCCACCCCGGAGAGCGGGGACGCGGCGGCGCCGGCGCAGGCCGGCGGCGCGGGCGAGCGCGAGGCGTCCAGCCCGACGACGACGGCGGGTGCGGCCGGGCCCGGCACGACACCCGACGACGACGCGTCGGGGCCGAGGAGCACGGTGGCGCCGGCGGCGCCGGACGGTGACGCCGAGGCCGCTCCCGACTCGGCGGGCAGCGACGGCTCGGTGGCCGCCGGGCCCGAGGACGAGGAGAGCGCCGACGTCGCCGCGGCGACCCCGGCCGCGGAGACGGGCGCGGGGAGCGCCACGGCGGCGAGCGAGGACACGGACGGCCCGGGGACCGGCGGGGCGGCGAGCACTGCGGTCGAGGCGGACGGGAGTGCCCCGGACGAGGCCGGGTCGTCGGCTCCGACCCCGACGACCGACGGCGCGGAGACCGACGAGGACGCCGGCGACGGCGTGGTGGCCGGGGCGGCCGGGGCGGCCGTCGCGGGCGCGGCCCTCGCCGCGGGGGCCGCGGCGGCCCGCGGGGGCACCGCCTCCGACAGGACCGAGTCCGACAGGACCGAGTCCGACAGCACCGGAAGCGACAGCACCGGAACCCACACGGCCGATGAGGCGGACGCCACCGGACGCGACGGCGGTGCCGGGCGGACCGTGACCGGCGCGTCGGCCGCCGAGGACCCGGCCGAGGAGCCGGCCGCCGAGGGCTCTCCGACGAACGTGGCCGGCGCGGGAGCGCGCACCGACGAGGACGCCGCCGAGGAGTCCGGGGAACGCGAGGGCGGCCCGGCCGACCCCATCCGGTCCGACCGGACCGTTCCCGACGGGGCGGGCGACCCGGCTGGGGACGAGGACCCCGGCGACGCGTCGGGCGACGACGACACCCCGACCGGCAACGACACCCCGACCGGCAACGACACCCCGACCGGCCCCCCCACCAGCACGCCGCCCAATCCGCCGTCGTCAGGTCTCGGGTCGTCGGGCACCGGGCGCCCCGCGACGCCGTCGTCGGGCACCCCCCGCACCTCCACGCCGTCGTCGGGGTTCTCCCGCACCCCCACCCCGTCGTCCGGGAACGCCGTCCCGGAGCCGGGCGCGGCCGAGACGACGATGCTCACGCCCCGCCTGCCCGAGAGCGCCCGACCGGGCCCGCGGCCCGGACCCTCGACGCCCGGCGCGTGGTCGCAGCCCTACCAGCGACCGCCGCGCGCGCCGATGTCGGCGCCGATGCGGCAGGGGGCGCCCCAGGCCCTGGCGGCCGATCCCGGACCGCTGCCGTTCGCCACGGCCCGCCGCCCGGGCCCGGCGCCGAGCCGGACACGCCGGATCGGGATCGTCGTGCTCGTCGTCGTGCTCGCCCTCGCGGGGCTGGTCGGCGGCTACGTGGCGGCGCGGCTCATCGGCGGCCAGCCGGCGTTCTCGGTGTCGCTCGCGCCGGAGGGCCCCGTGGTGGACGGCGAGCGGATGGTCTCCCACAGCGACGACAACGCCCGCTACAGCGGCACCGGGATGGGGTTCACGGCGCTGGTGCCCAGCACGTGGCAGCAGTTCCGACTGCAGCAGCCCGGCGGGGACATCGTCGTGCGCTACGTGTCCGACGACGCCGACCGCGAGCTGCGGATCGACCGGCTCGTCAACTTCTACCCCGCCCAGCACGCGGCCGGGTACGCCGCGCTGCTCGCCCAGCCCTCGCGGACCGGGGCGGACGCGGTCCGCGTGGAGCCGCTCACCGTGGTGGCCCCGGCCCGTCCCGGCGCCGCCGAGCCGGTGCAGCAGACGGTCTACCGCGCGCGCAGCGGCACCACCGACGACCGCACCACGTGGACCCGGCTCATCCCGTCCGGGGCGGACCTCTGGGTGATCCGGATGACCGCGCCGAGCACATCGCCCGGGGCGGCGCCCCAGCAGTTCGCGGTGATCGCGGACAGCTTCACCCCGCCGGTCTAGCTGGTCGCGCCGAGGTGGACGTCCGCGCTCTAGGGTCCACCCCCGATGAGCGCCGCACCCTCCTCGAGTCCCCGCACCGACCCCGAGGGCACCGCCCGCGCCGCCGCCGCCGAGCTGGCCCGTCGGACCGGGGTCGAGCGCCACGACGTCGCCGTCGTCCTCGGCTCGGGCTGGGCGCCGGCGGCCGACGGGCTCGGCCCGGCCGAGGCCGAGGTGCCGGTGGCGGAGCTGCCGGGCTTCACCCCGCCGGGTGCGCCGGACCACCGCGGCACGGCCCGGTCACTCACCGTCGCCGGCCACCGCGTCCTCGTGCTGCTGGGACGCACCCACCTCTACGAGGGCCACGGCGAGGCGCAGGCCGTGCACGCCGTCCGCACCGCGACGGCGGCCGGCGCGGGCACCGTCGTGCTCACCAACGCCGCGGGCGGCATCGACCCCACCTACGCCGTCGGCCAGCCGGTGCTCATCAGCGACCACCTCAACCTCACCGGACGCTCGCCGCTCGTCGGGCCCGCATTCGTGGACCTCACCGACGCCTACGACCCGGCATTGCGCGCGGCCGCCCGCCGCCTCGACCCGACCCTCGTCGAGGGCGTGTACGCCGGCCTCCCCGGCCCGCACTTCGAGACGCCGGCGGAGATCCGGATGCTGCGCACGCTGGGCGCGGACCTCGTCGGGATGTCGACGGTGCTGGAGACGATCGCCGCCCGGGCGGCCGGGGCGCGCGTCGCGGGGATCGCGCTGGTCAGCAACCCGGCGGCGGGCACCACCGACCAACCCCTCGACCACCTCGCCGTCCTCGACGTCGTCCACGCCGCCGCCGCTCGGACCGGGGAGTTGCTGCGCGGGCTCGTGACGGCGGCGGTGTCGGCATGAGCGGGCTGCTCGTCGTGCACCACACCCCGTCGCCGTCGTGCCAGACGCTGCTCGAGGCGGTCCTGGAGGGCGCCGGCACCGACGAACTGCCCGAGCCGGTCGAGGTGACGACGAGGCCCGCGCTGGCGGCGGGTCCGGCCGACGTGCTCGCCGCCGACGCGGTGGTGCTCGGGACGCCCGCGAACATCGGAACGATGTCCGGCGCCCTCAAGCACTTCTTCGACCAGATCTACTACCCGTGCCTGCAGGACACCCGCTCCCTGCCGTTCGGGCTGTACGTGCACGGTGGCGACGACGTCGCCGGTGCGGTCCGGGACGTCCTGCGGATCACCGGTGCGCTGGGGTGGGAGCAGGCGGCCGCTGTCGTCGAGACCACCGGCACCGTCGGGACCCCGGAACGCGAGGCCGCCTGGGAGCTCGGGGCGACGGTGGCCCTCCGGGCCATGTGAATGAATGTGGTCGTCCCGACGACCGAATCCGTTCACATGGCCGGAAGGCCTGACGGCCCCGCGGTGTTGGCGCAGGCATGACATCGCGAGCCGTGCAGTACGCCCGCTACGGCGGGCCGGAAGTGCTGGAGATCGTGGAGCGCGAGGACCCGCAGCCGGGCCCGGGCCAGGTGCGCCTGGCCGTGCGCGCCGCGTCGGTCAACCCGATCGACTGGAAGCTGCGCTCCGGCGGGATGGCGTCCTCCGACGCGCCCGACCGGCCGGTGATCGCCGGGGTGGACCTGGCGGGCACGGTCGAGGCGGTCGGGGAGGGAGTGACGGCGTTCGGCGTCGGCGACGAGGTGCTCGGCCACGCGAAGGGCGGGGCCTACGCGGAGAAGGCGCTCGCCGACACGTCCGCGCTGGCCCCGAGGCCGGGTGGGCTGTCGTGGGAGGTCGCCGGGGCGCTGCCGGTCGTCACGACGACCGCGTACCGCGGGCTCGCTCTGCTCGGGCTCGGCGAGGGTGACGACACCGCGGGCAAGGTGCTGGTCGTGAACGGGGCGTCGGGCGGCGTCGGGGTCGTCGCCACGCAGGTCGCCGTCGCCCGGGGCGTCACCGTCATCGGCACCGCGAGCGAGCGCCACCAGGACGACGTCGAGGCTCTCGGCGCCACCCCGGTGGTCTACGGCGAGGGCCTGGCCGACCGCGTCAGGACGATCACCGACCACGTCGACGCCGCGTTCGACACCGCGGGCAAGGGAGCGCTGGGCGACCTCGTCGCACTCACCGGCTCGGCCGATCGCGTGATCACGATCGCCGACCCCGACGCCGCGAAGTACGACGTGAAGTTCACCGGCGGCGCGGGCGCCGCGTCCGAGGAGGTCGAGGGGGCGCTCGCCGACTTCGTGGGCGGGGTGGCCTCGGGGCAGTACCGGGCGCCGGGGGTCACGGTCTATCCGCTCGAGCAGGCCGGGAAGGCCCAGGAGGACAACCGCACCGGCGCGGTGAGCGGGAAGCTCGTTATCACGCCGTGAGTCACTGCCGCGCCCGCAGCGCGGCCTCGTAGAGGGCCTTCGTCGAGACCCCGCGCTCCGTCGCGACTCGGCGGGCGGCGTCCTTGAGACGCTGCCCGCCGGCGACGAGCGCGAGCACCTCGTCGGCGAGCTCGTCGGGCTCCGGGGCGGTGAGGACGGCGCCGCCGAGCACGACGGTCACCTCGCCGCGCACGTCGCGCTCCCCCGCCCACGCGGCCAGCTCGCCGAGGGAACCGCGGACGACCTCCTCGTGGGTCTTGGTCAGCTCCCGGCACACCGCCCCCGGGCGCCCGGCGCCGAGCACCTCGACGGCCACCGCCAGCAGCGACGCGAGCCGGCGGGGCGACTCGAAGAAGATCGTCGTGCGCTCCTCGGTGGCCAGCGTGGTCAGCCAGGAACGCCGCTTGCCGTCCGCCCGCGGCGCGAACCCCTCGAAGCAGAACCGGTCGGTGGGAAGCCCCGACACGGCCAGCGCCGCCAGCACCGCCGACGGACCCGGCAGGCAGCGGACCCTCAGCCCCTCGGCGACGCAGGCCGCGACCAGCCGGTACCCGGGGTCGGACACCGCGGGCATCCCGGCGTCGGTGACCACCAGCACCGTCGCACCGCCCCGGACCTCGTCGACCAGTCGCGGGATCCGTGCCCGCTCGACGTCCTCGTAGAAGCTCACGACGGTGCCCCCGACGACGACGCCGAGCGCCGCGGCCAGGCGCGCGAGACGGCGGGTGTCCTCGGCGGCGACGACGTGGGCGGTGGCCAGCGCGTTCCGCAGGCGGGCCGAGGCGTCCTCGGGGTCGCCGAGGGGGGTCGCCGCCAGCAGCAGGACCCCCCCAGAACCGACGTCCCCGGACACGGACGCCGACCCTAGATCAGGCGGGGCGGCGGCAGCACCGGCCGGCGGGGACACTCCGGCCCGTACGATCGTCGCCCGTGACGGCTGGCAGCACCCTGGAGCGGCCCGCGGCGGCGCCGACCGCCCCGGACCCGCGCGGGGTGCTCGCCCCCGGGCCGCGGGGAGTGGAGAGCCTGCTCGGGCGCCCGATGCCGACCGACCGGCTCCGGGGCTGGGTCGTCACGATCGTCCTCACGCTGATCGCCGGGGTCGTGCGGCTGTGGGACCTCGGCTGGCCCACCGACAACGGCACGCCGGTGTTCGACGAGAAGCACTACGTGCCGCAGACGTGGCAGGCCCTGCGCAACGGCGGGTACGAGGACAACCCGGGCTACGAGCTCGTCGTCCACCCGCCGCTGTCGAAGCAGATGATGGCGCTGGGCCAGTGGGTGTTCGGGTACGACCCGGTCGGCTGGCGGGTGGTCTCCGCCGTCGTCGGGACCCTGTGCGTGCTGCTGGTCATCCGCATCGGCCGCCGGCTCACCCGCTCGACGCTGCTCGGCGCCCTGGCCGGGATCCTCCTGACCTGCGACGGGCTCTCCCAGGTCTCCAGCCGCGTCGGGATGATCGACATCTACCCGACGCTGTTCGTCCTCGGCGCGTTCGCCGCGATCCTCGCCGACCGCGACGACGTCCGGGGGCGGATGGCGGTCGTCGTCGCCGAGGGCCGGATCCTCGCCTCGCCGTTCGGGCCGCGGCTCGGGGTGCGCTGGTGGCGGTTCGCCGCCGGGCTGTGCATCGGGGCATCGCTGGCCAGCAAGTGGTCCGGGCTCTACTACATCCTCTTCTTCGGCGCGCTGGCGATCGGGTTCGACGTGGCCGCCCGGCGCGCGGCGGGGGTCGCGCGCCCGTGGGTCGGGACCCTGGTGCGCGACGTCGCGCCGCTGGTGTGGGCCTTCTTCGTCATCCCGATGCTGGTCTACCTCGCCAGCTGGCTGCCCTGGATCGCCTCCGAGACCGGCACCGATCGCCACGTCGCCGACGGCAAGGGCGACTCGGTGGCCCTCGTCGCGCTGCTGCCCGACTGGCTCCCGGACTGGATCCGCGGCATGGCCTATTTCCAGGCGAAGGTGCTGCAGTTCCACGCCACGCTGTTCACCCCGCGCGGCAACCCGCACCCGTGGGAGTCCAAGCCCTGGACGTGGCCGATGGGGCTGCGCCCGATGCTCTACTACTACGAGTCAGGGGCGGGGGCGACCGGCTGCGGGGGGAACGACTGCGTCGGCGCGGTGATGGCGATCGGTACGCCCGCGCTGTGGTGGACCGCGTTCCCGGTGCTCGGCTGGGGCGTCTGGCGCTGGATCACGAAGCGCGACTGGCGCTACGCCGCCGTCCTCGTCGGCTACGGCGCCGGGATCCTGCCGTGGTTCACCGACATCGACCGGCAGATGTACTTCTTCTACATGACGCCGGTGATCCCGTTCATGGTGCTCGCCGTCGTCCTCGTGCTCGGGGAGATCCTCGGGCGGAGGACGGCCGGACCGGAACGACGCTCGACGGGCCGGATGGTGGTCGCGCTCTACGTCGGGCTCGTCGTGGCGAACTTCGCGTGGCTGTGGCCGATCCTCGTCGGCGCCTCGATCACCGCCGCGCGGTGGAACGCCGAGCTCTGGCTGCCGTCCTGGCGCTGACCTCGGTGGGTTGAGCGAAGGGCACCTTCGGTCGAATAGATCGGCCGTGGGCGCCCCTCGCCGGAACGGGGTGCGCACCCCCGATCCGAGCGAAGGGCACCTTCGCTCGGATAGACCGACGAAGGGCGCCCCTCGCCGGAACCCCGATCACCGCCGGCTGATCACCGCGAACGCGCCCCCGACGGGTCCGCGAGCACGGCCCGCCGCCTCGTCCGGGCCCAGCAGGACCTCCCCACCCACCGTCGGGACGGCTGCGACCGCCCCGTCCAGGTCGTCGACGGCGAAGTGGACCAGCCAGTGGGGCAGCGCGTCGCCGGCGCCGACCACCGCGCCCATGGCCGGGCCGTCGCGGTGCAGCGTCGTCGTGCCGGGCTCGTCGGTGGGCTCGTGGACGTGGTCGAGGACGGCGCCGTAGAACGTCCTGGTCACCCCCGGATCGGCCGACGCCGCCTCCACCCATGGCAGCCCCGACCCGGGCTCGTCGGACTCCCACAGCCCGAACGCCGCCCGCCCGCGTCGAGGGCCACGACGACCCCGCCAGTGTGGCGCCGATCACCCCGACCCGCGCGCCGATACGTCGCATTTCTGCGTATGGGCAGCGGCGGGCGCGACGCGCTGCACTGGACCTCGGGGGCCGGGACCAGCGTGCCCACCACGCGACCAGCGCCCGGGTCGACCAGGTCCGGCCGGGGCCCGTCACCACCACCACACCCGGAGACCGACCATGACGACCGACGCCGTCCGCACCTCCCCCGCCGGGGCTCCCGGGCCGAGCCGGGCCGAGGCGCCCCGTCGTCGACGTCGGCGGCTGCTCGACCTCGACGCCGCCGTGGCGACGGGCACGACGCCGTCGGCCCTCGTCAAGCCGCTCGAGCTCTCCTGGTGGGACTGGACGGTCTTCCTGCTCCACACCGCCACCGAGATCGAGCACGCGCTGCTGGTCCAGTACCTCTACGCCGCGTACTCGCTGGCCGACGCGGGCTTCCTCGGGGCGAACGTGCCCGCGAACGCCACGTCGATCACCCGCCGCTGGCGCAACACGATCATCGGGATCGCCCGCGAGGAGATGGGGCACCTACTGACCGAGCAGAATGTTCTGCGCTTCGTCGACGGGCCCGTCAACCTCGACCGTGAGGACCTGCCGTTCCGCACCGGCCTGTACCCCTTCGCCTTCGAGCTCGAGCCGCTCAGCCGGGTCTCGCTCGCGAAGTACGTCGCCGCCGAGATGCCGGCCGCACCCGATCCGGCCGAACTGCCGGCCGACGAGCTGGCGGAGATCCTCGCGCTTGCCGAGAGCGCCACCGACGGCGTGCCGGTGAACCGGGTCGGCGCGCTGTTCGACGCGCTCGTCGACGTCCTCGACGACCCGACCAAACTCACCGACGCCGACCTGCGGCCCGGCAGCGTCTCCCATCAGGCGCCCGAGGACTGGTCGAACTTCTTCGGCATCATCGCCCGGCTCGTCACCGACCGCGCCGACGCCGTCGCGGCGATCACCGACATCGGGCAGGAAGGTGAGGGGTCGGGGACGACGACGCCGCCGGACCGGTCGCACTTCGCCCGGTTCCTGACGATCTTCCGGGAGTTCCCCGCGAACGACGGCGTCGTCGGTCCGGACTGGATCCCCACGCGGTCGGTGCCGGTCAACCCCACCACCCTCGCGACGCCCGCCGGGGACGCCGAGCTCGAGCGCGGCCGCATCACCGCCCCCACGACGAGGCTCTGGGCCCAGCTGTTCGACCTGCGCTACCGGATGCTGCTCACCGATCTCGGCCACGCCCTGCGACTGGACGGACCCCACGACGACCCCCAGGGCACGCGCACCATCCGCGGCACCCTCAAGGACTGGACCTTCGACGAGATGACGGTCGGTCTCGCCGGCGTCGGGAACGTGCTCACCGAGCGCCCCTGCAAGGACCAGCCCGGGCCCGACGACCCCGCCGTCGCCGGTCCGCCGTTCGAGATGCCGGCGACGCTCGCCCTCGCCGACACCGAGCACGCCGTCTGGCGGCTGCACCTGTCGCTGCTCGACAGCTCCGCCGAGCTCATCGCGGCCATCCGGGCCGCCGAGGGGACGCACGACGTCCTCGACGCCCTCGAGTCCTCCGACGCCGCCGCCCGGCCGTTCGTCACCGCCCAGCTGGCGGCGACCTGACGATGACGACCCCCGCCGCGGGAGCCGACGGGGGTCGTGGAGATCGGGAGTGGAGCTGAGGGGAATCGAACCCCTGACCTACTCGATGCGAACGAGTCGCGCTACCAACTGCGCCACAGCCCCAACGATCGTCAACTCTAGCAACCACACGCACCGGGCCCGCCCCCGGGTGGTCGCCCACGGAACCCGTCGGGGGAGGCAGGTTCCGTGGACGGCCACCCGGCAGCGGGCCCGGGCGGGTGGGGGATGCGTGTCAGCCCGCGGCCACGCGGCGGTAGGCCGGGATGCGGGAGTCGGACAGGTCGTGGAAGTCGGGGTCCTCGTCGGTGTCGGCGACCAGTTCCATGCCGTCGGGCACCGCCGGGGCCGGGGTGCGCGGGGCGATCCAGCGCGGCGCGGGCACGTCGAGGTCGTCGTCGGGCTCCTCGTCGACGTCGTCGTCGTACCCGGCGTCGTGGTCGTCGTGGCCGGTGTCGCCGTACCGGTCGTCGAGGTCGTCGGCCGAGCCCCACGCCACCGCGTCGGCGAGGCGGGCCTCGTGCTCGACCTGGCGCTCGCGGCGGGCCTCGAGGGCGCGGCGCTCGCCGGTGAGACGGGCGAGGCGACGACGGCGGACCTCGTCCTCGATGCGCGTCTGGCGGCGCAGGAAGAACAGGTAGCCGACCAGCCCGACGTCGGTGGCCACGTGGAGCCACCACAGCACCGGGCTCACCACCAGCGCCGCGAGCATCGCGAGCACCGCGACCGCGATGAGGCCCACGGCCACGCGCTGTCGGAAGGCGTAGCGGGCGTGCGCCGCGGCTGCCGCGGCGTCGGCGTCGAACCCGCCACGGCCGGGGCGGTAGGAACGCGGCCGGTGCTCGTCGGCACCCGCCTCGTCGGGGTACGTGTCGTACCCGTCGTCGTACCCGGCGGTCGCGAGGCGACCCTCGTCGTCGTGGTCGTCCATGCCCTCGTCCTCCCCGGCGTCGTCCCGGACCGGTCCGCGGCGCCGGCGATCGAGCACGCGGCCCTGCGGCGCGTCCGCGCCCGTCCTGCCCGTGGTGTCTCCCGCCCCGGGGTCGGTCTCCGGGGCGGTCTCCGTCTCGGGCTCCGCGGTCACCGCGACCGTCACCGCCGCGCTCACCGCGGGGCGCTCCGGCCGCGCGAGCACGCGGGAGCTCAGGTGCGCCTCCGCCGGCCGCGGCACCATCTGGCGGCGGCGGGCGACCACCGGCACCAGGACGGCCAGCCACGCCACCACGAGAGCGGCGAACACCAGCGAGCTCGGCATCGTCCGCCCTCCCCGACCCGGACAAGACCCGACACGGGAGCCGACCCCGAGGAGTCGACCCCTCGGCCCGGGCCGCCTGGGTCCGTGACCGACACTCGCCACGCTAGTCACACGAGTCCCATCCGCCCCGTAGCCGACACGGCGTGTCGTGCGCGAACCGTGACCATCACCCTCCAGTGAGGAGACCCCGGACCAGCCGTCGGCCCCTTAACCACTCGATGGGCTGGTAGTCAAGAGGCGACGTTGGGCCGTGTGGGTGGTCAAGCTCGGGTCGAGGCTCGACCCGGCCCCGAGAGTGCCCGGTGGGGGGTGATCAGGAGCGGGTGACGCGCCCGGAGCGCAGCAGGCGGGCGACGAGACCGTCGGGCAGGACGTCCTCGGCGGTGACCGCGAGGACGACGTGGTCGCGCCAGTCGCCGTCGACCTCGAGGTAGCGCTTGAGCAGCCCCTCCTCGCGGAAGCCGAGCTTCTCGAGCACCCGCAGGCTCGCGGCGTTCTCCGGGCGGACGGTGGCCTCCACGCGGTGCAGCCCGACGCGGGAGAAGCAGTGGTCGACGGCGAGCGCGACGGCCGCCGTCGTGACTCCCTGGCCGGAGTGCTCGGCCGAGACCCAGTAGCCGACGTAGGCCGACAGCAGCGGCTCGCGCACGATGTTGCCGACGACCACCTGGCCGCTGAAGCGGCCGTCGATCGTCAGCGCGTAGGGGAGGGCCGTGCCGGCGCGGCCCATCGCGCGCAATGTGCCCCAGCGCCCGGGCCACTCGACGAGCGCGTTGTGGTCGGCCCAGCGCCCGGGCGGCATCGGCTCCCACGGGGTGAGGTAGGCCTCGTCGCGCAGGCGCAGCCGCGACCACTCGCGGCCGTCGCGGAACCGGACCGGCCGCAGCGACACCGTGCCCGCGGCGGTGCGCAGCGAGCGCAGGCGGTCCGGCCAGCCGGGGTGGCGACCCGTGGGCCGGGCCCCTCCCCAGATCGGCACGGCCATCCCGACGTTCTAGCACCTACCTCGGAGCCAGGAACGCCACCCGTACCTCGGTGTCCAGGCCGGCCTCGGTGACGTCCTCGTCGATCACGATCAGCGCGTTGGCCTCGGCCAGCGAGGACAGCAGGTGGGAGCCCGCGGTGCCGAGGGGCTGGGCCAGGTAGTCGCCGGTGTTCCGGTCGCGCAGCAGCTGCCCGCGGACATAGCTTCGGCGCCCGGGCCGGGAGCCGACCGGCGAGAGCAGTCGCGCGGTGACCTCGCGGCGGTGCAGCTCCGGGCGGCCCAGCGCGAGCCGGATCAACGGGCGCACGAGGACCTCGAACACGATCAGCGCCGAGGTCGGGTTCGACGGGAGCAGGAAGGTCGGGATCTCGTCGGTGCCCAGCCGCGCGAAGGACTGCACCGACCCCGGGTGCATCGCCACCCGCGAGGTGTCCACCGGGCCGAGCTCGGTCAGCGCCGCCGCGACCGCCTCGCCGTGCTCCCCGCCGACCGCGCCGGCGACGAGCACCACCTCGGCGAGCCCGAGCCGTGCCTCCACCGCCTCGCGCACCAGGGCCGGGTCGCTCCCGACGATGCCGATGCGCGTCACCTCCGCGCCCGCGTCGCGCGCCGCGGCCGCCAGCGCGTAGGAGGTGACGTCGACGATCTGCCCGGCGCCGGGGGTGCGGTCGACGTCGACCAGCTCGTCGCCCACCGCGATCACCGACACCCGCGGCTTCGGGTGCACCAGCACCTTCGTCCGCCCCACCGCGGCCAGGAGCCCCACCTGCGCGGGCCCGACGACGGCGCCGCGGCGCACCGCGACGTCCCCGGGCGCCACGTCCTCCCCGGTCCGGCGCACGTAGGCCGCCGACGGGACCGGCGCCTTGACGGTGACGCGGGCTCGGCTGGAGGGCACGGCGTCGTCGGTGTGGTCGTGCGGGGCGACGGCGTCGGCGAGGGTCGGCAGCGGGGCGCCGGTGGCCACGCGCACGGCCTGCTTCGGGCTCAGGCGGTGCGCCTGCCGGGACCCGGCGGCCACCTCCCCGACCACCGGCAGCTCGACCGGCTGGGCGTCGGCCTCGCGCACGTCGACCGCGCGCACCGCGAACCCGTCGACGGCGGCCTGGTCGAACCCCGGCAGCGCCCGGTCGGCCACCACCTCCTCGGCGCAGAGCAGCCCTTGCGCCTCGGAGATGGGTACGCGCACCGGCGCCGGTCGTACCGCGGCGTCGAGCACCCGCCGCAGCTGGGCATCCACGGTCCTCACGGCTTCATCGTGCTACGACACGCCGTGCGGACCGGGGACCGACGCGCCCGGCGTGTGTCCCGCCACCGGGCCCGGGCACCCGTCGTCGTCGGAGGGCTCCACTAGTCTCGCCCGGGTCCCGACGCCGGGCGGGGCCGGTCCGCGCGGCCGGGCCCCCGGCCTCCCGCGAGCGAAGGCAGCGCCGAACACCATGGTCGACCAGGCATCCGTGAGCGCCGACCACCTCGCCGTCACCAAGCTGGAGAAGGCGGGCGCGCACCCGATGGAGCTCGCCGCGTTCCGGCGGCGGCTGGCCCAGCTCGCCGACCCCGGCGCGGGCACCCTGCCGGGCGACGAGCTCTCCCCGGTCGAGCCGCTCCCCTGCCTCGACGACCTCCCCGAGCCCGACGAGGCGACCACGCGGTCGGTGCTCGACCGCCTCGCCGTCGTGAAGCTCAACGGGGGGCTGGGGACGTCGATGGGCCTCGACGGGCCGAAGTCGACGCTGGAGATCAAGCCGGGGCACAGCTTTCTCGACGTCATCGCGATCCAGACCCTCGCCATGCGCCGGGCCACCGGCGCGCGGCTCCCGCTGCTGCTCATGGACTCGCCGACCACCCGCCCGCCGTCGCTGGAGCGCCTCCGCGCCCACGAGGGCCTCGACGACCAGCCGCTGCCGCTGGACTTCCTGCAGGGCATCGAGCCCAAGCTGCGCGCCGACGACCGCGAACCAGTGGAGTGGCCGGCCGACCCGCAGCTCGAGTGGTGCCCGCCCGGCCACGGCGACATCTACACCGCGCTCGCGGCCAGCGGCATCGCGGCGACGCTGCTCGAGGCGGGCGTGCGCTGGTGCTTCGTCTCCAACGCCGACAACCTCGGCGCGCGGCCCGACCCGCGGATCGCCGCCTGGCTCGCCGAGCACGAGGTGCCGTTCCTGCTCGAGGTGGTGCGCGGCACCGAGTCCGACCGCAAGGGCGGGCACCTCGCGATGCGCGACGGCAAGCTCGTGCTGCGCGAGTCCGCCCAGGTCCCCGAGGACGATCCCTCGTTCGGCGACCTCGACCGCTGGCACTACTTCAACACCAACAACATCTGGTTCGACCTGCAGGCGATCACCGCGCTGCAGGAGGCCGACCCGGCGGCGCCGGAGCTCCCGCTGATCGTCAACCGCAAGACGGTCGACCCCACGGACAAGGGCTCGACGAAGGTCCTGCAGCTGGAGACGGCGATGGGCGCGGCGGTGTCGACGATCGACGGGGCCGGGGCGCTGGAGGTGCCTCGCACCCGGTTCGCGCCGGTGAAGACCACCGACGACCTCCTGGTGGCGCGCTCGGATCTCTGGGAGCTGCGCGACGACGGCGCGATGGTGCCGCACTTCGACGGCACCCCGCCGGTGGTCTCGCTCGACAAGGCCCACTTCGGGATGCTCCGCGACTTCGAGGCCCGCTTTCCCGGCGGTGCGCCGTCGTTGGTCGGCGCCCGCCGGCTCGAGGTGCGCGGGGACGTGACGTTCAGCGGGCCGGTGACGGTGCGCGGGTCGGTGACGGTGGAGGGGCCGCGCGAGGTCGAGGGCGGCACGCTCGAGGGGTGAGGTCGGGCCGGGCGGTGCTCGTCGCCCGGCCGGGCGCCTTGCCGCGGCCTTCAGCGACCGCTCGTATGCGGGATGCTGACCCCGTGACGAAGGACGAGCTGCGCCGCGAGCTGCTCGCACGTCGTCGGGAACGCTCCGACGACGCCCGCTGGCACGACGCGGCCGCGCTCGCGGCCGGCCTGCCCCGGGTGCTCGACGAGTTCGGCGCGGACCCCGGGCGCCCGCTCTGCCTGCACGTCCCCGTGCGACGCGAGCCGGGCGCGGCCCCGGACGGCGCGGTGCCGCTGCTCGACGCGGCGGTCGCGCTCGGACGGCGGGTGCTGCTGCCGGTGACGGTGGGTGAGGCCCCCCTGGACTGGGCGTCCTTCGGCGGGCGCGAGGACCTCGTCCCCGGCCCGCACGGGCTGCTCGAGCCGGGAGGCCCGCGCGTGGGCCCGGCGGCGATCGGCGAGGCGGCCGTGGTCGTGGTGGCGGCGCTGGCGGCGACGGCGGCAGGGGTGCGCCTCGGGCGCGGCGGTGGGCACTACGACCGCAGCCTGCCCCTGGTGGGGCCCTCGACCGTCGTGGTGGCGCTGGTCGGCGACGACGAGCTGCTCGCGGACCTGGCGGCCGAGCCGCACGACGTGCGGGTGGGGGCGGTGTGGCGGCCCCACGCCGGCCTGATGCGCACCGGGGCGAGGGGTCCGTCGTCAGGAACAGCGTGACGCCCGCCCGTGTTGGCACTCGCGTGGGGGGAGTGCCAGTACACTCCCCCGTCAGAGAGTCCCCGCGGGTGACGACAGGAGCGAGCGTGCCCACCTACCCCTACGCCTGCACCGAGTGCGACCACCGCTTCGAGCAGGTCCAGGCGTTCACCGACCCGTCGCTGACCGACTGCCCGGTGTGCGGCGGCCGGCTGCGCAAGGTGTTCTCGTCGGTCGGGATCGTGTTCAAGGGCAGCGGCTTCTATCGCAACGACAGCCGCTCCGGGTCCTCGAGCTCGTCGGCGTCGGAGTCGGCCTCGAGCTCGAGCGAGTCGTCGAGCAACGGGTCGTCGTCGGAGTCGTCGTCCGGTTCCAAGGAGCCCGCGGCGAGCAGCTCCTCGAAGGAGTCCTCGTCGAACGGCTCGTCGTCCACGAGTTCGTCGAGCACCGGGTCGTCCGGGTCGAGCACGACGGCGGCGAAGAGCGCCTGACGTCGGGTGCGCCCGCCCCGGTTCTGAGCGAAGGGCACCTTCGGTCGGCTCTATCGGCCGCGGGCGCCCCTCGCCGGAATCCCGGCGATCCCAGTCGGTCCGCTTCGAGGGGGATCGAGGGAGTTGGTCCGGGTCAGCGACCCCGAGTCGCCGACCCGGACCGTCACGGTGCCCGACCCGCTCCCCAGCGGTCGGTGGCTCCGTGCCTCGTACAACGAGAGACGTGCCCGTTCGTCGCGCGTTGTCCCGGATCAGGTTTGGGATCCGCAATCACCTGTTCGGTGCAGCAGATCACTGCGTTCGACGACGCGCCGTGCCGGCCTTCTGTCGTCCGAACGAGGACGCGTCGCGCGGATTGCCCTCGTGGGCCGCCAGCACCGGTGACCGCGCGAGGAGAAAGACACCCACGGTGAGCAGGGCGGCGCCGAGCAGTCCGCCGTAGATCCACGCACCGCCGGCGACCTCCTCGCCGAGCAGCCCCGTGCCCCACAGGAACGCGAGCAGCGGGTTGCCGAGGGTGAGGCCGGGCTGGGAGGCCAGCAACCGACCCGCCCGCAGCGCGCTCTGCAGCGTCCAGAACGCGACCGGGCCGACCAGGATCAGCAGGTAGGACTGCCAGGTCGTGAGGACCTCCCAGAGCCCGCCGACCGCGAGCGCGTCGGTCATCGCCTTGACGATCACCGCGACGAAGCCCGAGCCGATGCCGGCCGCGATCCCGAAGAAGGCCGCCTTCCCCACCGCCCGCGACGTCCTCGCGATCACGACGGTGACCGCCAGCACGGCGAGGGTGACCAGCGTCCCGAGGATCCAGCGCAGGTTGCCGGCGGCGAGCGCGTCCCCGTCGTGCGGACGCAGGCAGGCCAGCAGCACCACGAGGCCGACGGTCATCGTCCCGACGGCGCCCCACTCGTAGGGCCGCAGCGCGCCGCCGAGGATCCACCACCCGACGAGCAGGGTGAACGGCAGCTCCATCACCAGCACCGGCTGCACCAGCGAGACCGAGCCCAGGCGCAGCGCGCAGATCTGGCAGACCACCGCGAGGGCGAAGACCAGGGTGCCGAACAGCCACGGCGGCCGATGCACCATGTCCCGCAACGATCCCGCGGACCGGCCACGCTGCCGCGCGCTGTCCTGGGCGGCCTTGCGCTGCAGGGTGAGCGCGAGGGCGTTGCCGAGACAGGCCAGGAGCACCAGCACCACGGCCATTCGGGTGCGCCTCTCCTCGCGGGGGGACGATCTCGAGCCTCCAGCCCCGTCCACAGCACGGCGGGCTCGGTTCCATTGTCCACAAGCGGAGATCGGGGCCGTGCCGGGGTCCGGTCCTTTCCCTAACGTCCGCTTCGTGCGGATCGTGAGGAGCCCGACGGCGGGTGCGGGCCGTCGTCGGGTGTGGGCCCGTCTCCCACGCGGCTGGCGGCGCGCGGTGGCGCTGCGGCGGCTCGCGGCCGCGGTGCTCGTGGTCCTGGCGGCGGTGCTCGCGGTGGCCGGGGCGGCGTCGCCGGCGGTCACCGGGGTGCCGGTGGTGCTCGCCCGGCACGACCTCGCGCCGGGGACCGCGGTGGGTCCCGACGACGTCGGGGTGGTCCCGCGCGCACCGGAGGCGGTGCCGGGCGGGGCGCTCCGGGCGGCGGGTGACGCCGTCGGGCGTCACCTCGTCGGCCCGGTGCGTGCGGGCGAGGTCCTCACCGACGTCCGGCTCCTCGGCCCGGAGGCAGCCCGGGCGTCGGTGGGGTCGCCCGACGCGGCGGGCGTGCCGCTGCGCCTGGCCGACCCGGCGGTCGCGGCGCTGGTGCGGGCGGGGGCGCTGGTGGATGTCGTCGGGGGTGCGGGCGCCGGGGGCGGGAGCGGCGTCGTGCTCGCCCGGGGCGCGCGGGTGCTCACGGTGCTGCCCGGCGAGGAACGCACCGCCTCGCCACCACTCGTGCTCGTGGCCCTGCCGGGTCCGGAGGCGGCGCGGGTGGCGGCGGCGACGGTGGGTCAGGAGGTGACGCTGACGTTGCGGTGAGCCCGGTCAGCCGTGGTGCGGGGGCCGCTGGTCGTCGTACCAGCGCCGGTCCCGGCCGGCGTCGTCGCCGCGCGCCCGGTCGGTGTCGTCGCGCTCATCGGCGCTCCCCCGCGGCGGGTCCCCGAAGAGGGCCTCGCGCGCCCGACGGCGGGCCGCGGCCGCGCGCGCCTCGTCGTCGTCGGCAGGAGCATCGTCGGGAACCCCCGCGTCGGCACCCGGATCTTTCCCCGACGTCAGTTCTCCTCCAGCCCCGAGAGCTCGGCGATGACATGGGAGATGAGCGGGGTGAGCGTCGCCATGCCGTCGCGCACCGCGGCGCGGGAGGCGGCGAGGTTGACCACGAGCGTCGAGCCGGACACCCCGACCAGGCCGCGGGAGAGCCCGGCGTCGACCGCGCCCGCGGCCAGGCCCGACGCGCGGATCGCCTCGGCGATGCCGGGAATGGGGCGGTCGAGCACGCCGGCGGTGGCGTCGGCGGTCACCGCGCGCGGCGCGACCCCGGTGCCGCCGACGGTGACGACGAGGTCCACCCCGCCGATGACCGCGGTGTTGAGCGCGTTGCGGATGGCGACCGCCTCGCCCGGGACGACGATCGTGCCGTCGACGACGAGGCCCGCCTCGGCGAGCAGTTCGGTCACCAGGGGACCGATCGTGTCGGTGACCTCACCGGTGGAGACGCGGTCGTCGACGATCACGATGAGCGCGCGCCCGAGGAGGCCGTCGTCGCCGAGGGTGTCGTCCTGCATCGCCGCCGTGGACCGCGGGTGTTCCATGCCTGCAGACACTAGCGAGCCCCCCGGTGCACCGCGTCGCCCGACGGCCCGCGACTACCGTGGCCGCCGTGCGCGTCCTGTTGACCGGCGGAGCCGGGTTCATCGGCTCCGCGATCGCCGACCAGCTCTCCGACCGCGGCCACACCCCCGTGCTCCTCGACGCCCTGCTGCCGCAGGCCCACGCCGAGGGCAAGGCACCGGAGTGGACCGACCGCTACGAGCTGGTCCGCGGCGACGTCCGGGACGCGGGTCTGCTCGACCGGCTGCTGCCCGACGTCGACGCCGTCTGCCACCAGGCCGCGATGGTCGGGCACGGCGTGGACCCGAACGATGCGCCCGCCTATGCCGAGAACAACGACGTCGCGACGGCCGTGCTGCTCGCCGCGATGTACCGGACCCACCACACGAAGCTCGTCATGGCGAGCTCGATGGTGGTCTACGGCGAGGGTCGCTACGCGTGCCCGGAGCACGGGGTGCAGCCGCCGCCGGCCCGCACACAGGCCGACGTGGACGCGGGCCGCTACGACCTGCCGTGCCCGGTCTGCGGTCGGGACCTGGCCGGCGAGCTGGTGCCCGAGGACGCGCCGCTCGAGCCCCGCTCGACCTACGCGGCGACGAAGCTCGCCCAGGAGCACCTCGCCGTGGCCTGGGCCCGCGCCACCGGCGGCCGGGTGTTCGCGCTGCGCTACCACAACGTCTACGGCCCCCGCATGCCGCAGAACACCCCGTACGCGGGGGTGGCCTCGATCTTCCGCTCCGCGCTGGAGCGGGGCGAGGCGCCACGGGTGATGGAGGACGGGCGGCAGCGGCGCGACTTCGTGCACGTCAGCGACGTCGCGGGGATCAACGTCGCCGCCCTCGAGGCGCCGGAGGACACGACGGCGGCCGGGACCTGCACGCCGCTCAACGTCTGCTCGGGCGAGGTGCGCACCATCTCCGACCTCGCCGGGCAGCTCGCGGCCGCCATGAACGGGCCGGAGCCGCAGGTCGTGGGGGGCGCCCGGCCCGGTGACGTCCGGCACGTGACCGCCGACCCCGCCCGCGCCGCCGAGCTGCTCGGCTACCGCGCCCGGGTGTCCTTCGCCGAGGGGATCACGCGGTTCGCGACCGACCCGCTGCGCGCCGCGGTTCGCTGACGCGTTGTGCGTGTGTTTCCGTGCCGGAGCACGGAAACGCACGCACACGTGACGAAGTCACCACACGGTGACCAGGAGGCCGTTCAGCGCGAGCGCGAGCGCGGCCTGGGCGAGCAGCCACCACCGCGCCGAGCGCGCCGGCAGCGTCGCGCACGCCAGCACCGCCCACGTGCCGAAGGGCAGCCAGATGCGCTCCACCTCGGCCTTCGACAGCCCCGAGACGTCGGCGACGACGACCGCGAGCAGCACCGCGCCGACCAGCAGCGGCACGGCCAGCGGCCACCGGCGCGGCCACCACGCCGCCCGCCGCAGCCCGGCGACGACGGCCGGTCCGAGCGTCAGCACGAACGCCGCCAGGTTCGCCCAGACCCAGTACGAGTAGGGCCGCAGCAGCCCGTACTCGCCGGGCTGGTAGTAGCGCAGCTGGACGTGCTCGTACCCGTCGAGCCACCAGAAGCCGCCCACCGTGAACAGCGCGACGACGACCGCCGCCCCGACCGCGCCCGCGGCCAGCGGGACCCAGCGCCGCACCAGGACCGCGACCACCACCGGCACGAGCCCGCCGGTCACGAGCCCGTAGGACAGGAACAGCGACCCGCCGAGGACGACGCCGCCGAGCAGGCACAGCGCGGCGCCCCCCACACCACGGCGGACCGCGCCGAGCGCGAGGAACGCGACCCCCCAGGCGAACACCGCGGCGAACAGCCCGTCGGCGGAGACCCCGACCCACACCGCGCCCGGGAACAGCACCCCGAACGGCAGGTAGCGCCGCGCGAGGTCCCGCCCCGCGGACACCGCCCCCGGGTCGAGCGGCAGCGCCACCGGGCCCCACCGCAGCCCCCCGACGGCCGCCGCGGTGAGCGCGACCGCGACCGTCGCCGACGCGCCCATCAGCAGCGTCACGAGGCCCGCGGGCTCCCCGCCCGGGCCGAACAGGTCGCCGACCCAGACGTAGACCAGCGTCGCGAGCGGCGGGTGCCCGGAGGGGTGGGTGGCGAGCGTGTCGGGGGTCGTCCCGGCGATCCGGTCGGCGAAGGTCGCGAGGAGCGGGCCGAGCCCCGGGTAGCGATCGACCTCGGTGAGGTACTCGGTCGGCGCCTCGAGCCGGCTGACGACCCCCACCTGGTAGCCGTCGATCAGCGCCAGCCCGAGCGTCCACGCCGCGGACGCGACGTAGGCGAGGACCAGCAGCGGGCCCCAGCGCAGCCGCGCGGAGACGGTGGGCCCGGCGAGCACCACGAGCAGGGCGACGACGGCGGCCATGACCCCGCCGGGCTCGACGTGCGGCAGCCAGGAGGCGAGCAGCGGCGGCCACCCGACGAGGATCGGCACCCCGCGGTGGATCTCCGCCCACCCGTACAGCGACGCCCCCGCGACGAGAGCGGCCGCCAGCACGACGGCGACGAGGTCTCCCCGGAGCCGGGGGAACCGGCGCCCGTCGCGGCCACCGGGGGTGACGGCGCCGTCGTCGTCGTCGCGGGAGCGCAGCGCCCCGAGCACGGTCGGCACGGCCACGGAGAGTACGAACCGGACGTAGCGGGGCCGTGAGGCGGGCCCACCCGGACGTGGCGGGTCCACCGGACGGAGCCCTCACGCCCCCGTCACGGACGCAGGGGACGGTGCCCCCGGTTGTGCACGACCGACGGCAACCGCATAGCGTGACCGCGGTGAGCGACCGCGCGGAGCCGGACGGCGTCGTTCCGCAGAGGGCAGCGCAGCGGATCGGGACCGTCGACGTCGTGCTCCCGTGCCTCGACGAGGTCGACGCGCTGCCCACCGTCCTCGACGCGCTGCCCGACGGTTTCGCCGCCGTCGTCGCCGACAACGGCTCCACCGACGGCACCCCCGAGCTGGCCGCGGCCCGCGGGGTGCTCGTGGTGCACGAGGCGCGCAAGGGCTACGGCGCAGCGGTGCACGCCGGGCTGGAGGCCACCCGCACCGAGGTCGTCGCCGTCATCGACGCGGACGGCTCGCTCGACCCGGCCGCGCTCCCCGCGATGGTGGCGCTGCTGCACGACACCGGGGTCGACCTCGTCGTCGGGCGGCGGGTGCCGGCGGCACGGGGGGTGTGGCCGTGGCACGCCCGGCTCTCCAACCTGGTGCTCTCCGGGCTGATGCGGGTCCGCGGGGTCGGGGTCCGCGACATCGCGCCGGTGCGGGTGGCCCGCCGGCAGGCCCTGCTCGACCTCGGGATCACCGACCGGGCCTTCGGCTACCCGCTCGAGCTGCTCATCCGCGCCGGCGCCGCCGGCTGGCGCATCCGGGAGGTCGACGTGGCCTACCGGCCGCGGGCAGGGGGGCGATCGAAGGTGTCCGGTTCGGTGCGCGGCACGGTCCGCGCGGTCCGCGACATGACGCGGGCGCTGGCCCGCACACCGCACGGCGCACCGCCCGCCGAGCCGACGGGGGGGACGCCGAACCGATGAGCACCCCCGGCGCGAACGCGCGGATCATGCAGGTCGACCAGGCAGGTCCGGGCGGGTCCGGGGACCGCGACGGCGAGGCCCCCGCCGGCGCCGTCCGCCGCGTGGTCCTGGTGCTCGCGAAGGCGCCGGTGCCCGGGCGGGTCAAGACCCGGCTGACCCCGCCCGCGACGCCGGAGGGTGCGGCGGGGATCGCGGCCGCGGCCCTGCTCGACACCCTCGATGCCGCCGCGGCGACGCTGGGCGCGCAGGTCGTCGTCGCGCTCGAGGGCGACACCGCCGCGGCGGTGCGCGCCGACGAGATCGAGACGGCGCTCGCCCCGCACGTCGTGGTCCCCCAGCGCGGGCACACCCTGGGCGAGCGCATCGCCGCCGCCCACGACGACGTCGCCACCCGGTTCCCCGCCGCGGTGAGCGTGCAGATCGGGATGGACAGCCCCCAGCTCGACGCCGGCCTGCTCGACGACGCGCTGCGCCGCGTCGAGTGCGGGGCCGACGCGGCGCTGGGTCTCGCCCTCGACGGCGGCTGGTGGACGCTCGCCCTGGCCCGTCCCCGGTCGGCCGCGATCATCACCGGGGTGCCAACGAGCACCGACGACACCGGCCGTCTCACCCTCGCCGCGCTGCGGACCGCGCTCGGCCACGACGCCGTGGTCGAGCTGCCGGTGCTCTCGGACGTGGACACCGCCGACGACGCCGTCGCGGTGTCGGAGCTCGTGCCCCACGGTCGTTTCGCCCACGCGGTCGGCGACCTCCTCCCGGTCCCCGGAGGTGTCCGCCCGTGACGTCCCTGTCGCCGATGACCGAGCCCTTCGCCGTCGTCGACGCGGCCCGCGAGCGCGACCGTGCACCGGCGGCCGCCGCCCTCGACCACGAGCCGACCGGCGTCCTGGGCGGGCCCACGGTCTTCGACGCCGCGCTCGCCGGGCGCAGCGACCGGCTGGTGCGGGCGGACGGGGTGGTGCTGCCGCTGGCGGTGCACCGCTGGCAGGACGACGCCGACGGCGACGACGGCTGGCTGCTGGAACGCTGCCGCGGCGCCACGCTCGACCTGGGCTGCGGGCCGGGCCGGCTGGTCGTCGCGCTCGCCGATCGCGGCGTGCCCGTGCTCGGCGTCGACGTGTCGGTGCAGGCGATCGAGCGCTGCCTGCAGCGGGGCGCGGCGGTGCTGCACCGGGACGCGTTCGAGCGGCTGCCCGGCGAGGGCCGCTGGGAGCACGTGGTGCTGGCCGACGGCAACATCGGGATCGGCGGCGAACCGGCCGCGCTGCTGCGCCGCTGCCGCGACCTGCTCGCGCGCGACGGCACGGTGCTGGCCGAGCTCACCCCGGGAGCGGCCCTGTGGCAGGGCGCGGCCCGACTGGTGAGCGACGACGTGTCCGAGGAGCTCGCCGGCACCTGGTTCCCGTGGGCGGTGCTCGGTCCCGACGCGATCGACGACGTCGCCGCCGCCGCCGGGCTGGTGGTGCTCGAGCGCTCCGCGCCCGAGCAGATGGCGGCGACGGGGCGCTCGTTCTGCGTTCTAGGTGCCGGAGGCTTGTGAGCACTTTCGGGGGCTATCACCCCGGAAAGTGCTCACAGGCGCGAAGCGCACCTACCGCCCGCCGATCACCCGGCTGCCCAGGGTCACCGTGACGGGGCGGGGTGCCTGACCGGCGCTGACGACGGTCAGCGTCACCACCTGGCCCGGCGCGCTCGACTGGATGGCCGCGACCAGCGCGTTGGCGTCCTCGATCACGCGGTTGTCGACCTTCGTCACGAGGTCGCCCGCGGCGATCCCGGCCGTCGCGGCGGGCGAGCCGGGCGTGACGGCGGCGACCGTCGCGCCGCGCGGTCCGCCGGGGGCGAGCTGCACCCCGATGATCGCCTGCGTCGCGCGCCCGGTCTGCACCAGCTCGGTGGCGATCCGGCGGGCCTGGTTGATCGGGATGGCGAACCCGAGCCCGATGGAGCCGCCCTCCTGGCCCGCCCCGCCACCGGAGGCCACGCTCGCGATCGCGGTGTTGACGCCGATGACGTGCCCGGCCGAGTCAGCCAGCGGGCCGCCGGAGTTGCCCGGGTTGATCGCGGCGTCGGTCTGGATGGCGTCGAGCGTGCTGTCCTGGCCCGCCGCCGAGCCGCCGGCCGCGACCGGCCGCTGCAGCGCCGAGACGATGCCGGTGGTCACCGTCCCCGACAGCCCGAGCGGCGACCCGACGGCGACGACGGCCTGGCCCTGGCGCAGCCGGTCGGAGTCGCCGAGGTCGGCGGGCTGCAGGCCGCTCACACCGTTGGCGCGGACGACGGCGATGTCGGCGGCCGGCGCCGTGCCGACCAGGGACACCGGGGCGGCGCGGCCGTCGGAGAACACGGCCTGCAGTGCGCCGCCCCGCCCGGCGGCGAGCACGTGGTTGTTCGTCATGATCAGGCCGTCGGGCGAGATGATCACGCCCGAGCCCTCCCCGGCGGCGCCGAGGATCTGCACCGTGCTCGGCAGGACCGCCGACGCGACCGCCTCGACCGATCCGGCCGGCGCCGGCGGCAGCGGGTCCCCGGCGGAGTCGGTGGAGGCCAGCGAGGTCCCCGACGACGAGCCGCGCGCGGCGAGCGAGCCCGCGATCGCCCCGCCCACCAGCCCGGCGACCAGCGCGACGAGCGCCACGAGGACCAGTCCGGTCCGTCCGACGGCGCCCGCCCCGTCCCGCCCCCGGCCGCGGAGCCGCTCGACGAGGCCCGGCCGTCGCTCCTCGGACCCATCCCCCGTCCCCGCCCCCGACGTGTTGTGCGGGTCGGCCATCGGGGCGCCGCCCCAGCCGGCGCCGGGGTCGGCCGGGAACCCTCCGGGCGGGGTCGCCGTCGCGCCCGGGCTCCCCCCGTCCTCGGTGCGCGGCAGCGCGGCCGTCCGGCCCCAGCCGTGGTCCGAGGATTCGCCGGTCCCCCGGCCCCACCCGTAGTCCGGGGTGTCGGGCGCGTACTGCGCCGACGCCTCCGTCGACGCCGAGTTCGACGGCGCCGGGTTCGGCGGCAGCGAGCCGCCGAAGGGTGCCCCCGACCAGGAGCGGGTCGCCTCGCCCCCGGGCGCCGCGTCGCCGTAGCGCACGCCCGGGCGGCGGTAGCCGGTGCCCAGGCCGGGCCGCTCGGTCTCCGTGGACGTCGACGGCGCCTCGCCCGACGACCCGCTCCCCCGCTCCGGCGCGCCCGCCTCGTCCGGCCCGCCGCCCTCCGGCGGGTCGTCCCGCCGGACCGGCCGGGGGTCGCTCTCGCTCATGCGTGCAGCCTCCCCCATGCCGACCGCCGCGCGCCCGGTGGGAACCCCGTCGTCGTAGCAGAGCACCCCCGACCGGATCATCGCGACGGGGACCCGACCGCCACACCGCCCGACATCCGGGAGGATCGGGAGCGATGAGCACGACGGCGACGTCCACCCGCGGCGGGGAGCCCGCCGCGCCGACGGGCTGGCACGTGCTGCTCGAGGTCCCGCTGCGGCGCCGGGTCGCCGTCCTCGTCTCGGTCGGCGCGGGGCTGCTCGTCGCATTGATCTCGGTGGCCGTCTTCTTCACCGCGTACCGCGCGCTGTACGACCAGCTCGACCAGAGTCTCGTCGAGCGGGCCACCGCTGCCTCCTCCAGCGACCTCGCCGACCCCGACCTGCTGTTGAAGACCGTGTCCTCGGACGCCCTGGCCGCGGGGGACTTCCGCGTCGCGATCGTGACGGCGAACGGGCGCGCGCTGGCCATCCAGGGCGAACAGCCCCCGGTGGGCGACCCCGAGATCGAGGTCGCCAAGGGCACACCGGAGCCGCCGCGCACCGGGTTCGTCAACGGGACGCCCTACCGCGTGGTCGCCGTGCAGGCCGGCGCCGGCCGCGCACTGGTGCTCGCCCAGGAGCTCGACCCGACCCGGCGGACGCTCTCCCGGCTGGCGATCGTGCTCGTCGTCGTCGGCGGTCTCGGCGTGGTGCTCGCCGCGGCGGTGGGCGTCGCGATCGCCCGCGCCGGGCTGCGGCCGGTGGAGCGGCTGATCTCGGCCACCGAGCGGGTGGCCCGCACCGGCGACCTGCAGCCGATCACCGTCACCGGCGGCGACGAGATCGCCCGCCTCACCCGCAGCTTCAACGCGATGCTCGCGGCGCTGGCCTCGTCGATCGAGCGGCAGCGTCGCCTGGTCGCCGACGCGGGGCACGAGCTGCGGACCCCGCTGACCTCGCTGCGGACCAACCTCGAGCTGCTGGTCGCCGCCGAGGAGGGCGTCGCGTCCGGGCGCTCCGACGCGCCGCGCCTGTCCGACGAGGACCGCGCCGAGCTGACCGCCGACCTGCGCGCCCAGATCGACGAGCTGGCCACGCTCGTCGGCGACGTCGTCGAGCTCGCCCGCGACGACCCGCCCGAGGTCGCCGCCGAGCACCTCGACCTCTCCGAGGTGGTCGAGCGGGCGCTGGACCGGGCCCGCCCGCGGGCTCCCAGGGTGCACTTCGAGGTGGAGCTGACGCCCTGCGAGGTGATCGGGGACGCGAGCGCCCTCGAGCGCGCGGTGCTCAACCTGCTCGACAACGCGGCCAAGTGGAGCCCCCCGGACGCCACGGTGCGCGTGGTGCTGCGTGAGGGCGTCGCGCCGGAGCGACCGGGGACCGCGGTGCTCGAGGTCGCCGACAGCGGACCGGGGATCGCCCCGGAGGAGCGCGAGCTGGTGTTCGACCGCTTCTTCCGCTCCGCCGACGCCCGCACCATGCCCGGCTCCGGGCTGGGGCTCTCGATCGTGGCCCGGACCGCGACCCGCCACCACGGCGGCGTCTCGGCCCACGAGGCCCCGGGCGGCGGCGCGCTGCTGCGGTTCTGGATCCCGCGGGCGTGAGCGGCGCTACGCGCGGATCGGCTGGGGGCGGAGCAGCTGCGGGCGGACCGGCTGCGGGCGGCCCCGCCGGGCGGTGACGGCGAGGGCGGTCAGTCCCTGCGCCAGCAGGTCCACCGAGTCGACGACGACGCCCGCGACCCAGAGGGTCGCGCGGCGGGCGTCCTCCCACCCCAGCAGCGCTGCCCAGCGACCCGACGTCCTGCTCCGCTCCGCCACGAACGACTCCCCCACCCCTGGGCACGACCGGTCGCGGGCCACCACGGCCCGTCGTCCCGATCCGCGGTCCCGCACCGCTCGCCGCGCTCCATCGTCGCGCTCGGTGAGTACGAACTCCATGAGACGTCGGTGTCACCGCGGCACGGCGGATGAGACCATTCACCCGTCCGTGGAGCCGCTCGGTCGACGACGATCACGTCTCACGCCGACGCAACCCCCCACGAGGGACGGTCGTTGAGCCGGACGAGGGCACGTCACCGCGCACGGAGGTACGCCGATGAGCTGGGGAGGCCCGTGACCTCGGTCGTGCGCGACCACCCGCCGTCGCCCGGGGGGCCGCCGCCCGGCGGGCCGGGTCCCTCACGGCTGCGACTGATCCTCGCCGCGGTGCTCGCGGGCGCGGTGATCGTGCTGCCGCTCGTGCTGCTCAGCGGGAAGGGCTCCCCCTCCTCCGACGCGCCGCCGCTCGCCACCGCGACCGCCGCCTCGGCCGCGGCCACGCCGACCCGGACGGGGACCGTCGACCCGCTGGCCGCCGCGAAGGCCCTCGCCGCGAAGCCCGCCACCGGGCCCGGGGTGTTCGACACCTCGGTCGGCGACTTCGCGAGCCACTTCGTCGGCAACGGCAACTCCGGGCAGGTCGACGGCGGCGCGGTCCCGCAGCTCACGAACGGCGGGAAGGCCCTGACGTTCGCGATCCCGGGTGGCGGCGAGCGCTCCGAGTCGGTCCCGCGGCTGCCGGAGTACCGCGAGGGCGACGACATCTGGGTCCACGACGTCAGCGCCCTGCACGACCTGCCGACCGGCACCGGGACCTGGCAGCTGGTGCTGCAGTGGCACCAGAACGGCAACAACGGCTCGCCGCCGGTCGCCCTCCAGGCCGGCGGCGGGCGGCTGCGCCTGGCCAACGTCGGCACCGACTTCCAGGATCTCGGAGCGCTCGGCCCGGACGACACCGTCGACGTCGTCCTGCACATCCACTTCTCGCGGGATCCGGGCGCGGCGGAGGTCGACGTGTGGCGCGACGGCCTCCCGAAGGTGACGAACCACCACCCGCCACGGGGCACGCTGCTCGACGACGGCGACTACATGAAGATCGGCCTCTACCGCGACCCGTCGATCACGCAGGACTCGTCGATGACCACGACGCGCCTCGTCGTCGGGCCCACGGCCGCCGCGATCAACGCCGCGGGGATCACCCCGCGCTAGCGATCCCCCGTCAGCGACGGACCTCCACTGACACCTGACGTCAGGATGAACCCTCCCCGACATCGGGCGCCGCCACCGGCAGCGTCAGCACGAACACCGCACCCGGCACGCCGTCGTCGGGCGCGGTGCATGCCAGGTCCCCGCCGTGGGCCCGGGCCGCCTCCCGCGCGATCGCGAGCCCGAGCCCCGCGCCGCCGGCTCCGACGCCGACTCCCCCGGCTCCGCCCCGCGCCTCGTCCAGCCGCACCATCCGGCCGAACACCCGCTCCCGCTCCCCGGCCGGCACCCCCGGGCCCTCGTCGCGCACCGCCACCCGCGCGGTGCCCCCGACCGCGTCCACCGTCACCGTCACCGTCCCGCCCCCGTGCCGGCGCGCGTTCGTCACCAGGTTCGTCAGCGCCTGCCCGATCAGCTCGGGGTCGACCGCCACCTGCACCGGCGCGGCCACCGCGAGCACCGCGGACGCCTCGGGGTGCAGCACCGCGTCGCGGTCGGTCTCGACGCGCGCCAGCTCCCCGAGGTCGACGTCGCGGCGCTCCGGTCGCAGGCCCGCGTCGTACCGGGCCAGGGTGAGCAGGTCGTCGACGAGGCGCCCGGCGCGCCGTGCGTCGCGCACCAGCAGCGTCGCGAGCCGTTCCCGCGCCTCGGGGTCGAGCTCCGGCGCCGTGCCCGCCTCGGCGGTCGCCGCGATGCCGGCGAGCGGGGTGCGCAGCTCGTGCGCGGCGTCGGCGACGAAGCGGCGGGTGCTCGCCTCGGAGGCCCGGGCGTGGGCCTCGGCGCCCTCGAGCGCGTCGAGCATCTCGTCGAACGCCGCGGCCGCCCGCCCCAGCTCGGTGTCCCGCCGCTGCGGCGCCAGCCGCTGCCCGCGCCGGCCGCCCGCGATGGAGCGCGCCAACGAGGTCATCGCGTCCAACGGCGCCAGCGCGAGCCGCGTCGTGAGCAGCAGCGCCCCCGCCGCGACGACGACCGCGATCCCGCCCACCAGCAGCAGCACCCGACGCAGCCGCCGCTCGGCCGCGCCCTCCAGCCCCGGGTCGGCGGTCAGCGTGATCGTGTCGCCGTCGGCGAACCGCCGGGTCACCGAGCGCCGCGCCGAGGCCGCGGAGCCCGGAGCGTCCCGGTTCGCCGCCAGCACCGTCCCGTCCGGGCCCCGTACGACCACCGCGACCCCGCCGCCGAGCTCGACCCGGCGGACGATCTGGTCCGGTGAGAGTCCCTGGTCGGCGAGCTGCACGGCCTGCAACGCCCGCCCGTTCAGCGTCGTCAGCGCCTCGGAGCGGGTCTGGGCGGCGAAGAGCAGGTCCGACACCACGGCCACCACCACGACGACGACCGCGACGACCGCGACCGACGTCGCCGTGACCCGCCGTCGCAGGGACGCGCCGGCCCAGCGGTTCACCGCAGCGCCCTCATGGTCGGGGCGCCTCCGCCGGGGCCTCCGCCCGCGCGACGTAACCCTGCCCGCGCACGGTGTGGACCACCCGCGGCTCGCCGAGCTTGCGCCGCAGCGCCGAGACGTGGACCTCGACGACGTTGAGGTCGTACTCCTCCCAGCCCCACACCGCGCCGAGCAGCTGCGACTTCGACCGGACCCGGCCCCGGTGCGCGACGAGGTCGTGCAGCAGCCGCAGCTCGGTGGCCGTCACCGGGATCTCCCGGCCGGCGCGCGTGACGCGTCCGGCGTCGGGATCCACGACGACGTCGTCCACCTCCACCGCGTCGCCCACCCCGCCGGAGCGCCGCAGCAGCGCCTCGACCCGTGCGAGCAGCTCGGCGAGCGCGAACGGCTTGACCAGGTAGTCGTCGGCGCCGGCGCGCAGCCCGCGGACGCGGTCGGCGACCCCGCTGCGGGCGGTCAGCAGGATGACCCCGGCGCTCGTCGCGCGGACCGCGGGCAGCAGCGCGTAGGCGTCGCGGCCGGGGAGCATGACGTCGAGGACGACGACGTCGGGGGCGAAGCGTGCGAGGTCGTCCTCCAGGCGCGAGCCGTCGGGCCGGGCGCACACCTCGTGCCCGACCCCGGTCAGCGCCGTCGTCACCGACGCGAGGATGGGTTCGGAGTCCTCGACGACGAGGACCCGCGCGGCCCGGTCCACGACCTCAGGCGTCGGCGCGCAGGACGTACCCCACCCCGCGCACCGTGTGGATCAGCCGCGGCTCGCCCTCGGCCTCGGTCTTGCGGCGCAGGTAGCCGATGTAGACCTCGAGGGCGTTGCCCGTCGTCGGGAAGTCGTATCCCCAGACCTCCTCGAGGATGCGGCTGCGGGTGAGCACCCGGCGGGGGTTGGCGATGAGCAGCTCGAGCAGCGAGAACTCGGTGCGGGTGAGCGTGATCGGCCGGTCGCCGCGCTTGACCTCGCGGGTGACCGGGTCCAGGGAGAGGTCGGCGAAGGTCAGCGGCTCGGGGTGGTCGTCCTTGCCGCGCTCCTCGGGCGTGGTGCGCCGCAGCAGGGCCCGCAGCCGCGCGAGGAGCTCCTCGAGGGCGAACGGCTTGGCGAGGTAGTCGTCGGCGCCCGCGTCCAGCCCGGCGACCCGGTCCGAGACCGCCTCGCGCGCGGTGAGGACGAGCACGGGCAGGTCGTCGCCGGCGCTGCGCAGCCGCCGGCACACCTCGAGCCCGTCGAGGCGGGGCATCATGACGTCGAGGACGAGGGCGTCGGGGCGCTCCTTCTCGATGGTGTCCAGGGCCTGCTGGCCGTCGGTCGCAAGCTCGACCTGGTACCCGTTGAACGCCAGGGACCGGCGCAGCGAGTCGCGCACGGCCCGGTCGTCGTCGACGACGAGGATCCGCATGGGCACAGTGTGGGCGCGTTGGCTGAGAAGGTGCTGAGGTGGCCTCCGGCCCCTGGCCACGAGGGCGCAGCCCCGTTAGAACTCCACCCGCATCAGCCCGACGACCTCGGTGCGCCACTCCGCGTAGGCGCGGCCGATCCCCGCCTCGTCGTCGGTGGACGGCCGCGACTCCCCCGGGTCCCCGGTGACCTTCGCGGCGATCTGCTCACCCGTCCACGAGCGGTCGGCGACCCGCACGGTGAGCCGCTCCGGGGCGCGCTCGGCGCGCAGGGCGTGGGCGAGCACCCGCAGCATGGCCGCGCGGGCGTCGGCGTCGTCCGGGGCGTCGACGTCGACGTTGGTCTGTCCGCCGACGAGCATCACGTTGGCGGTGGGCGCGAGCGTCGGCAGCACCGTGGCGGCCGCCCGGAAGCGCGAGAGCATGCCCTGGGTGAGGAACTGCTCGACCTTCGCGACGACGCTGCCCTCCCCCGGCGTCATGGCGACCGGCAGCTGCACGTAGGCGTCGAAGGTCTTCCCGTCGACGGCTTCGCCCAGCCGGTCGGGGTTGTCCACGACGACGACCTCCGCGCCCGTCGCCTTCAACGCCGACGAGACCTCGTCGAGCCGCTCGCCGCCACCGGTCACCAGCACCGTCGTCATGTCGCGGAACCCTAGTTCGCCACCGGGCCGCTCGGCAGCAGCGAACGGCCGAAGATCGGTTCAGCCGTAGAGCGCGACGACGTCGGCGGCCCGGGACGCCATCAGGTCCCGCACCTCGGGAGGGCCGAGGACCTCCACCAGCGCGCCGAATCCGAGCAGGATCCCGACGGCGGCCCCCGCGGCCCGGAAGGGCAGGTGGACGACGTCGGGCTCCTCGCCCTCCGGCGGCCCGACCAGCTGCGCCGCCACCACCCGCTCCACCATCGCCCGCCGTCCCGGGTGGACCCGCACCCGGACCGTCACCGCCTCCGGCGCGTCCTCCAGTCGCTCGCGCAGCTCGACCCACACGGCCTCGAGGTCCCGGTCGTCGGGACGGCGGGCCGGCGTGCCGGTCGCCTCGACCTCCTCGACCCGGCTCACCCGGAACATCCGCGGGGTGCCGCGCGCGGCCGCGACGAGGTACCAGGTCCCGGTCTTGCTGACCAGCCCGTACGGGTCGACGGTCCGCCACCCGGGGACTCCCGAGGCGGGCCGGTACCGGATCCGCACCCGCTCGTCGGCCGTGACCGCCCGCTCCAGCTCGGCGAGCGCGGGGTCGTCCCCCGCGGGCTGCCCGGCCCGGTGCCAGCCGTACTGCTCGACGACGACGGTGCGCCGGGCCGCCGCGATCCCGCTGCGGCGGGTCTCGGGCACCGCGGCCAGGAGCTTGCGCACCGCGGACGCCACCGACCGTCCCAGCGACCCGCCCTGCTCGCCGTCGGTCAGCGCGAGCAGGGCCCGCATCTCGGTGTCGGTCAGGCCGCTGACGTCGGTGCGGAACCCCGGCAGGAGCACCACCCCGCCGTTGCGGCCCCGCTCTGCGTACACCGGGACGCCCGCGGCGGAGAGCGCCTCGACGTCGCGGGCGACGGTGCGCGTCGACACCTCGAGGCGCCGCGCGAGCTCCGGGGCGGACATCCGGCCGTGGGTCTGCAGGAGCAGCAGGGTGGCCAGGAGGCGGTCGGAACGCACGGTCCCGAGATTCTCGCAGAATCACGACAGCACGTGTCGGGATTCGGCGCGCATCGTGCCCGCCATGAGCATCACTCCAGTTGCCAGCGAAGCGTCGTTGCTTGCATCCAGTGGCAGGAAACCCACGTCGTCGAGCCACGTCCTCCGACCCGAGGGCCCGTTCTCGCTCGACCTCGCCCGCGGCGCCGTCATGCGCTGGGCCCCGGTCTCCCGCTTCTCCCGCGACGCCGCCCGCCCGCTCGTCCTCGCCGCGATCGCCGACGAC
>NZ_DASXJD010000193.1:0-3181 GCF_036497585.1 Actinomycetospora sp.
GTCGAGCTGGAGAAGGCGGCCCGGGCGATGGTCGAGCAGCGGTTGCGGCTGCTCCCCGTCGTCGACCACGACGACCGTCTCGCCGGCGTGGTGAGCCGGGGCGACCTGCTGCGCGCGCTCCCGGCGGCGGAGCCCGCGACCGACCCGGGTCCAACGGCCCGGTTCGACGGGACCCGTGCCCGGGGTGCGGGGACCGCCGGTCGCGTACCCACAGCGACAGCGGCGGACCAGGAGGGACCGAGATGAACGACCAGGGCGGGCAGTGCGGGCAGGGCGTGGCGTGGACCGCGGCACCGGAGGGGCTCCCGGTGCTCTCGGCCGGCAGGCACCGCGGGCCGCAGCGCGGATCGTGCGTCATGGAGTACACCTCGGTGCTGGCCGGGGAGCCCTGGAGCGACCACCCCCGCTGCACCGACGGGGCCCTCGCCGAGCTCGCCCGCCGGGTCAACGACGCGGTCCGCGCCGACGCGCGGCCGGAGCTGGCCGTCATCGCGCCCGACCTGGTCGGCGCGGTCGGGCCGCGGGCGGCCACCGACGTGGTGGTCGTCGCGATCGCCCGGGTCGGGCTGGCGGAGAACCCCGCGGACCCGGCGCTCACCCGGATCGAGCGCGGGGCGCGGGCCCGTCTCGCCCGCGCCCGCGGCGGTCACGGCCCCCGCCTGTGGCGTGGCCTGGTCTGGTGCGGACGGATCGCGACCGGCGCCGGGGTAGGCGACTCCTACTCCCAGCTCGAGCGCGCCCTGGCGGGCCGCCCCCGGGCCGAGCGCGACGCCGCCCGGATCCGGGCGCTGACGGCGGCCGTGGCCGACGTCCGCCGCCACGTCGGCGCGACCTCGACGTCCGGGGCCCCCCGCACCCGCCGGGACCTGCCCGCGTCGTCAGCCGGCTGAGGGCTCCGGGCACCGCCCGCGGTGCTCGTGGCAGATCCAGAGCGGGGCGAACGGCGTCCCGTGGGCCCGCGCGTGGTAGCGGCGCCGGGGCTGTTCGGGCAGGACGGGGAACCAGCACCGTTCGCACAGGGGTGGGACGGGTGCGCCCGCGGCGGGCGGCTCGGCGGCCACCCGACCAGGGTCCCGCGCACCGGCTTCGGCGCGTGTCCGCCGTGCGACCGCTTCCGCCGCGACGATCCGGGCGCCCGAGAACTCGGGCGCCGAGCTGTTCGGGCGTCGAACCATCGACCAGGGCCCGCGGTCCCGGGGCCGCGGGACCTTCGCCCTTGTGACCTGGCACACGTCGGGCGGATGGTCGCTTTCCCGGCAACGAGGTCGGGGAGGGAGGTCCGAGATGGTGACCTACGCCTACGGCTGCGCCACGTGCGGCTCGGTGGACCTGACCTTCCCCATGGGAGCCGCACCGGAGCACGCGGAGTGTCCCCGCTGCGGGGCGTGGACGCGACGCCGCTGGACGGCTCCCGGCCTCACACGGCTCCCGCGGGGGATGCGCGACGCCTTCACGCGCGAGGAGCGCAGCCGGGACGAGCCCGAGGTCGTCACGCGACCGGGCCCGGGCCGCCCGCTGTAGCGGGGCCCGCCGTAGGGGGGACCGTCGGGCGCGTCCGGACGACGCGCCCGGCCGGGGGGTTGATCCAGACCCGGGTGTGCCCCGGGCCTCCGGCCAGAGAAGGAGGGCGTCGCCATGGCGTCCGTGGGACTGTTCTACGTCGGGGCCGTGCTCTTCATCAACGGCCTGATGTTGTTGGGGTGGGTCGAGCCCAAGGCCGCCGCCATCTTGAACCTCTTCGTCGGCACGCTGCAGGTCGTCACGCCGACCTACCTGATCTTCACGGCGAACGGCGACACCACGACGATCCTGCAGGCGTCGGGGCTCTACCTGTTCGGCTTCACCTACCTCTACGTCGGTATCGGGCTGCTCGGCGGGCTCGACTCCACCGGCGTCGGGTGGTTCTCGCTGTTCGTCGCCGTCGCGGCGCTCGGCTTCTCCGCGCTGAACTTCACCCAGCTGGCCAACAAGCCGTTCGGCGTCATCTGGCTCTACTGGGCGCTGCTGTGGTCGCTGTTCTTCGTCCTGCTCGGCCTCAAGCGTGAGCGGCTCACCCGCTACACCGGCTGGGTCGCGCTCATCGAGGGATGGGTGACCGCGGCCGTCCCCGGCTTCCTGCTGCTGGCCGGGCTGTGGCAGAACCGCGGGCTCACCGCGCTCGTCCTCGGAGCCGTCGGCGTCGTGATGGTCGTGGCGCTGCTGCCCACGCTGCGCGGTGCGGGACCCCGGCACGCCGTCGAGGCGCCGGAGCCGACCCCGCAGCCGACCGAGCCCGCCCCGGACCGTCCGCTCTCGCGGGCCTGAGGCCCGCCTCCCGGCGGCGGGGTCGGCCCACCGGTCGACCCCGCCGCGCCCTCCTCCGGCCCGCCCGGGCCGGACGTCCCCGGTCGGTTCGTGCCGGCCTGTCCGAAGGAAGTGATCCCCGTGCCCGAGACCGTCTTCGAGGTCGACCAGTCCAAGTCCATGCGCGACCAGGCCGTGCCCGGCCACAACCGGTGGCACCCCGACGTCCCGCTCGCGACGATGGTGCGCCCCGGCGCCGAGTTCCGCGTCGAGTGCAAGGAGTGGACCGACGCGCAGATCGGCAACAACGACTCCGCGAACGACGTCCGCGACGTCGACCTGGACCGGGTGCACATGCTCTCCGGCCCGATCGGCGTCGAGGGCGCCGAGCCGGGCGACCTGCTCGTCGTCGACATCCTCGACCTCGGCCAATGCCCGCCCCCGCAGGACCGCGGTGACGCGCCCGGCCAGGGCTGGGGCTACACCGGGGTGTTCGCCCGCACCAACGGCGGCGGCTTCCTCACCGACTACTACCCGGACTCGGTCAAGGCGATCTGGGACTTCCACGGCCAGGTGGCGACGTCGCGCCACCTCCCCGGGGTGCGCTACACCGGGATCACCCACCCCGGGCTCTTCGGCACGGCCCCCTCGGCCGACCTGCTGGCCCGGTGGAACCGCCGCGAGCAGGCGCTGATCGACCGCGACCCGCAGCGGGTGCCGCCGCTCGCGCTCCCCCCGATCACCAACGGGGCGCTCGCCGGCACGGCGAGCGGCACCGTGGCCGAGGACATCGCCCGCTACGGCGCCCGCACCGCACCCGCCCGGGAGAACGGCGGCAACCACGACATCAAGAACCTCACGCGCGGCAGCCGGGTCTACTACCCGGTCCACGTGGACA
>NZ_DASXJD010000194.1:0-9605 GCF_036497585.1 Actinomycetospora sp.
CGGCGGCGGCGGAGCTGAGCCGGCGGCTGCTGGCGGGGTCCCTCGACCCGGAGCTGGGCCTGCGCCACCTGCTCGACGAGGCCCTCGCGCTCGCCGATGCCGAGGGCGCGGTGATCTCCACCGTGGACGACCTGGACCCGACCTCGGTCGCCATCCCGTGCGCGACGGGCGTCCTCGCGGCCCTCGAGGGCCGCCGCTTCCCCGACGACGACACCATCACCGGCGCCGCCCTCGCCTCGGGGAAGGCGATCGTGGTCTCCTCGGTCGCCGACGACCCCCGTGCCGACCAGCTCCTCGAGGTGGCCCCCTCGGCGGGGAGTGCCCTGGCCGTGCGGCTGTCGGACGGGATCGCGGGGGACGGGACCCACTCGGTGCTCGTGCTGGTCCGCGACGCCCGGGCGCACCCGTTCGAGGACGAGGATGTCGATCTGGTCGAGGGTCTCGCGGTGCAGGCCTCGGCGACCCTGACGGTGGCCCGCAGCCGGGCGGACCGGGAGGCGCTGCGCCGGGTCGAGGACCGGGAGGCCCTGGTCGCAGACCTCAACACCCGGGTCCTGCAGCGGCTCCTGCGCGTGGGCACCGCCCTGACCAGCGCCGCCTCCGCCGCCGACGTCCCGACCCGGGACCGGGTGCTGGCCCAGGTCGACGAGCTCGACGCCCTCGTCCGGGAACTGCGGCGCGCGGTGTGGCAGGCCCCCTCGGCGGACCGGGCGGCGGGCGACGGCGCCGCGCTGCCCGGCAGGGAGGTCCCTCCGGCCCGGGCACCGTGACCGTTCGCCCCTGACCGGGCCCGGCCCTCCCCCGCCACGCTCGTCCCCGGAGCCGGACGCGACGAGGGAGGCCACGCATGAGGGGGGCCAGCGACGGCAGCACGACGAGGCCGTCCCCGGAGGAGGCCCTCGCCTGCGAGCACCGCCACGGACCGGTGGTCGCGGGCCGCTACCGGCTCGAGCAGGTGCTGCGCCGCGGCCCCGGCCGCTGCGAGCACCGTGCCCGGGACGAGCTGCTGCGCCGCGCCGTCACCACGTTGATCGCGGTGCCGCCGAGCGGGGAATCGCCCCTCGAGACGACGCTGCCGATGAGCGCCCGTCAGGACCACGGGCCCGGACTCGCCGAGGTGTTCGACGGCGGCGTCGAGAACGGGGTGCTCTACCTGGTCGTCCCCCGGCTCGAGGGGACGTGCCTGGCCGAGGACCTCGCCACCGGGCCGCTGCCGGTCGACGAGGTGCGGACGCTGGGCGCGCAGGTCGCCGCGGCCCTGGTCCCGCTGCACCGGCACGGGTGCGCCCACGGCGCGCTCGGGGCCGAGCTGGTCACCCGGGGGCCCGGCGGCGTGACGCTCACCGGGCTCGGGGTGGACGAGTGGCTGCACCGGTGGGCCCACCACCGCACCACCCCGCCCCATCCGGCGCCGGAGCAGCGGGCACCCACCCCGTCGGTCTCGCCCGCCACCGACGTCTTCGCGCTCGGGTGTCTGCTGCGCGCCGCCGCGGGCCGACTGCACCACTCGGACCCGCTGCGGCCGGTCCTGCGGGCGATGACCGCGACCGACCCGGCGGGCCGGCCCGGCACCGCCGAGGTCGTCGCCCGGCTCGCCGCACCCCCGACGGCGCCTCGGTCGCACCCGTTGGCCGGCACGCTCGCCGCGGCCGCGCTGGCCGGGACGCTCGCGCTCGGCGGGCTCGTGGTGCACACGGCCGGCGCGCCGGCCGGGTTCCCGGGGAACGCCACCATCGACCCGTTCGCGCTGCCCTCGCAGGTCGCCGCCGTGCCGGGTGCCCCCGTGGTCCCCGTCCCCGTGTCCGGCGGGGAGGGCGACGCGGCGACGCCTCCGGTGCGCGAGACGCTGGCCGGCGACTCCCCGCAACGGACGACCGCGACCGCGCCGACCTCGACCGCGGCGCACGCGACGACGGCCTCCTCGGCCCACCGCAGCGCCTCGACCGCCGCTCCGTCGTCCACGGACCGGTCCTCCGACGGCACCTCCTCCGGAGACACGTCGCGGCCGTCGCACCCCGGCTCGTCGCGCAGCGACGGGACGGAGACCACGGAACCCACGAAGGGCAGGGGGTCCGTCGTCCCCACGAGCTCGGACCCGCAGTCCTCGCGGACCCGCACCGGGTCGACGGCGGTCCTCGTGGGCTCCGGCTCCGCCGACCCGCGGCCCCGCGTGCTGCCGACCGGCGCCGACCGGGCCGCCCCGCGGCCGAGCGCGTCCCGGCCGACGGTCCGGACGTCCCGGCCCGCCCCGCACCCGATGAGCCGCGCGCACCGCACCGACGGCACCGACGGCACCGACGGCACCGACAGTGGAGGACCGGATGAGCGACACGGCGATCAGTGAGGCCCTGCGCGAGGCCGTGGCCCACGCCCTGCTCGCGCCCTCCGAGCACAACACCCAGCCGTGGCACTGGTCCCTGCACGACGACGTCCTCGACCTGCGGGCCGACCGCACCCGGCGCCTGCCCTCGACCGACGCGGGCGCCCGCAGCGTGCTGCTCGGCTGCGGGTGCGCGCTGCACCACCTGGTCATCGCCCTGGCCGTCGCCGGGTGGCGCGCGGAGGTCCGGCACGGCAGCGACGAGGACCCCGAGCATCCGCTCGCCCGTGTCACCATCGTCCCCGGCGACGTCGCCGACGCCCGGACCCGGCGGTGGTTCGCCGCCATGACCACCCGCCGCACCGACCGGCGGCGGTTCTCCGGGCAGGAGATCGGGCCCGAGATCGTCGAGCGGCTCGCCGACGCCGCCCGCGCGGCCGGCGGCACCCTGCACCTGGCCGTGGGCGCCACCCGCCGCCTGGTGCTCGAGGCGGCGCGCGAGGCCGACCGGGCCCTGCGGGAGCGCGAGGACTACGCCGCCGAGCTGCAGCACTGGACGCACCGGTTCGCGGGCGCCCACGACGGGATCCCCGCGGCGTCCCGGCCGGGCACGCCCGCGGTGACCTACGGCGACGTGGACATCCGGTGGATGCCGTCCGGGACCCTCGACCGGCCCCGGGCCGGCCTCGACGTCCGCGACTCCTCCCAGATCCTGCTGATCGCGGCCGCCTCGGACGACACGGTGTCGTTGGTCCGGGCCGGCGAGGCGCTCAGCGCGGTGCTGCTCGAGGCCGAGACGGTCGGCCTCGGCGTCACCCCGTTCAGCGCGCCCTTCGAGCTGCCGGAGACCCGGGACCACGTGCGCCACCTCGGCGTCGGCGCCCACCGGGTGCCCGTCATCGCCCTGCGGGTCGGGTGGCGGCTCCCCGACGCCGGCACGATCCCACCCACTCCGCGCCGCCCGCTGCACGCGGTGCTCACCGAGGAGCCGTGAACTACTACGCTGGTGTCGTCGCCGGGAGCGGGAGGGGACGATGGCCGACGAGCGGGGCAGGGGCCGGGGCGAGCTGGAGTCCGCCGTGCTCGCGGTGCTGCACGCCTCGCCCGAGGCGCTGACCCCGGCGGACGTCCAGCACGCCCTCGGTGACGACCTCGCCTACACCACGGTCATGACGATCCTGGCGCGGCTGCACGACAAGGGGGTCCTGCAGCGCGAGCGCCGCGGCCGGGCCTACGCCTACCGGCCGGTGAGCGACCAGGCCGGTCTCGTCGCGCGCCGGATGAGCCAGGTCCTCGACACGAGCGCCGAGCGCGACACCGTCCTCGCCCGCTTCGTCGACGATCTCTCCGACGCCGACGAGGCGCTGCTGCGCCGCCTGCTCGGCGAGTGAGGCGGTGAGCCCGTGAGGTTCGCGGTGTACCTGCCCTGGCTGCTGTCGCTGGCCGTCGCGCTGCCGGGCGTGGCCGCGGCCCTGCGCGGGCTGCCCGACCGGCTCGACCCGCGGCCCGTCCTCGTGCTGCTGACGACCTCGATGGCCGCCCTCGCCCTCGCGACGACGGCGTCGCTGGGGCTGCTGGTCGCCGCCGGGGCCTCGGACCTCGTGCACGAGGGACCGCTGACCTCGCCCGACGGGCACACCGACCCCGCCGCGCTCCCGGCCGGGCTGGTCGCGGCGGTCCTGCTCGCGCTCGCCCTGGCCCGTCTCGTGCGCACCGTCCGTACCCGGGCGCGGCGGCACCGGCTGGCCCGGGCCGTCGTCGCCGAGGGCGACGCGTCGCCCGTCCCGGGCGTCCTGCTCGTGGAGGACGAGGAGGTGTTCGCCGTGGCCACCGCGCCGCGCCCGGGGCATCCCGGCCGGGTGGTGGTGAGCCGCGGGATGTGGGCCGCGCTCGACGACGAGGAGCGCGCCGCGGTCCTCGCACACGAGCAGGAGCACCTCGACCGGTCCCACCACCGCTATCTCGCGGTGGCCGCGCTCGCGATCGCGCTGAACCCGCTGCTCGCGCCGTGGTGGTGCGACGTCGTCTACGGCGCCGAGCGCTGTGCCGACGAGGCGGCGGCCCGCCGCGTGGCCGACCGGCGGCTCGTGGCGCGGGCCGTGGGGCGGGCGGCGCTGGCCGCGCGGGCCTGCCGGTCCCGCCCGACCGGACCCCGCCGCGTCCTCCTCGACCCGGCCCTGGGCGCCACCGGCGGACCGGTGCCCCGCCGGGTCGGCGCCCTGCTCGCCGGGTGGGACCGCGCCCGCCACCCCGGGGCGCACCTCGCCCCGGCTCTCGTGGCCGGCGCCGTGCTCCTCACGTTCGTCGCGCTGGCGGCGGCCGGGGCCGCGCACGCCGCGTGGGACCTCGGCGACCTGCTACGGGCGGTCCCCCGGGCCTGACCGGAACGCTGCTACTACACTGTCGTAGTAGAGGCCGACCGAGAGGAGCCCCGTGACCACGGTGAACGGGCTGCCCGCCCACATCCTGCTCGTGCACGCCGTCGTCGTGCTCGTCCCGCTCACAGCCGTCGTGCTGCTGCTCGTCGCGCTGTGGCCCGCGGCGCGACCGCGATTGGCGGTCGTGGGCGGGGTGCTGGCCGTGGTCACCCTCGTCTCGGTACCGCTCACCACCGACGCCGGCGAGTGGCTCGAGCGCCGGCTGCCGTCGACCCCGCTGCTCCAGCAGCACACCCAGCTCGGAGACTACCTGCTGCCCTGGGCGATCGGCCTGGCCGTGATCGGGGTGGCGCTCGCCGCCCGCGAGGTCCTCGCCGGCCGCCGGGCGCGCGCGGCCCGGACCGAGGGTCCGGGCGCGGCGGTGGCGTCGCACGCGGCACGGCCCCGGAGCGCGAGCGCCCCCGGCGGCGTGGTGCTCACCGTCGTGCTCGCGGTGCTCACGGTCGTGGTCGCCGTCGGATCGGTTACGACGACCTACGAGATCGGTGACTCCGGGGCCCGCGCGGCCTGGACCGGGAAGTTCAGCCCGACCCCGCTCCCCCGCCCGCCGCACCCGGCCGGCGACGAGGGCTGAGCGCCCCTCGGCCCCCGACCTCGGGACCTGCGGCCGTGCCGCCGCGGCGTCGTCGCGGGTGGACTGGACGCATGATCGAACGTGACCTCGACGTCCCGGCCGGGGTGGACGCCGTCCGGCCCGTCGGCACCGTGACGCGCGGGGACTACGAGGACGTCGTGGTGCCCCTGCTCGACGCCGCGGCGCGCGAGCACCGCCGGCTGCGCATGCTGTGCGTAGTCGACGAGACGTTCACCGGGATGACGCCCGCCGCGGTGTGGGAGGACCTCCGGATCGGCCTCGGCGCGCTGCGCCTGCTCGCCGCGTGCGCGGTGGTGTCCGACCTGGGGTGGGTCACCCGGACCACGCGGCTGACCACCTTCTTCCTCCCGGCCCACGTCCGGGTGTTCCGGGCTGCCGAGCGCGACGCCGCGCTCGCCTGGCTCGCCGACCTCCCCGGGGAGCTCGCGCGGGTGCACCTGCGCGGCGACGACGGCGTCGTGGTCGCGGAGCTCGACGGCCCGCTGCGGCGCGAGGATGTCGACCTGATCCTCGCGGAGGTGGACGACTGGCTGGCCACCCACGCCGAGCTGCCCGGTCTCGTCCTGCACGCCCCGGCCTTCCCTGGCTGGGAGAACGTCTCGGGCCTGCTCCACCACCTGCGCTTCGTCGCCGGCCACCAGGACCGGATCCGGCGGGTGGCGCTGGTCGTGCCCGGAGCGGGTGTCGAGCTCGCCGCCGGGGTCGCCGGCACCGTGCTGCACCCCGAGGTGCGCCGCTTCGACCACATCGACGACGCCGTCCGGTGGGCGGCCGTGGCCCCGGTCCGGGTGGGCTGACCCGTGGCCACCCCGGTCCGCGCCGCACCGGTCCTGCTGCGAGCCGTGACGATCGGCGTCGAGATCGTGCTCGGGCTCAGCGCTGTCTACGGCGGCATCGGCCTGCTCACCGGCACCATCGGGATGCCGGACACCTGGCTGGAGGGCACGCCGTTCGCGTCCTGGCTGGTCCCGGGCGTCGCGCTGCTGCTGGTCGTGGCGGTCCCGATGCTCGCCGCGGTGGTCCTCGAGGTGCGCGAGACCGCCCGGGCGGCGGCCGTGTCTGCGGCGGCGGGTCTGCTGCAGGTCGGCTGGATCGCCGCCGAGCTGCTGCTCATGCACCGCTACGACCCGCTCCAGCCGCTGGTGCTGGCCCTCGCCACGGTCCTGCTCGCCGCCGTCGGCCTCCGCGTCCGATCCTGAGGAGGACCCCGTGTCCGCGACCCCCTCCCCGCCCGGCCGGGTGGCCGATCCCCTCGACCCCGCCGAGTGCCGCGCCCGACCGGTGGCCCACCGCCGGAGCCGGGACGGTGCCGCTGCGGGTGCGGGTGCGCCGCTGGAGCGGACGTCGCCTGCGCCAGGGCTGAGTGTGGCGGCCTACGCGCCGGGCTCCAGGGCGCCGGGGTCCAGCGCCCCGGGGTCGCGCAGGTCCGGGTCCCCGACGGGGGCCTGGGGCACCAGCGCGCCCTCACCCGCCAGCACGTTGGTCATCACCTCGGTGAACGCGGCCGGATCGCTGAGCAGCCACGAGTGGGAGCCCTCCACGACGTAGACCGTCGGGTCCCCGAGCGCGAGCCGGATCGCAGCCAGCGAGGCGGCGGGCAGCACCTGGTCGCGGCGCCCCCACAGCACGATCACGGGCAGCTGTCGGCGGGCGAGCTCCTCGAGCTCGGCCCGCAGGTCCGCGGTGCGCGCGAGCTCGGCGACCCGCCAGACCGCGAGCGGGTGGCGCAGCGCGTTCGTCGCGGCGTCCGCGAGCACCACCGGCAGCACCCGCCCGGCCTGCCGCGCGGGGCTCAGGTCGGCCTGCAGGTGCAGGCCCCAGTCCCACCACGGCCGCTCCGACATCAGCCGGGAGCCCGAGTCGTCGGCCGCCCAGACCGCGCCGCCGATGCTGTTGACCAGCACGAGCCGGTCGACGCGGCGGGGATGATCGTGCGCCAGCCGGATCGCCACCCCGCCCCCGAAGGAGTGCCCGACCACCGTGACCTGCTCGGTCACGCCGATGACGTCGAGCCAGGCCGCCAGGTGCGCGGCGTAGCCGCCGAGCGAGACCTGCGGCTCCGGCAGCTCCGCGGAGTCCCCGAACCCGGGCAGCGCCGGCGCCAGCACGCGCGCACCACCGGCGGCGAGCCGTTCGAGGGTCTCGCGGTACGACGCCGGGCTCAGCGCCCAGCCGTGCAGGAACAGCACGGCGGGGCCGCTGCCGCGCTCCCACCACACCACCCTCCGCCCGTCGACCTGCACCGACCGCCGCCGACCGCCGCTCCCGCCCGGAGCCCCGTTCGTCATGTGCCAACGGTGGGTGACGTGCGTCACTGCGCCCAGTGCCGCGGGGCCGGACCGCCCACGACGCTCGGCCCTTCACCGACGGGCCGCCAGTCCCTCCGGAGCAGGACGCGGTGCCCTGGGCGCCACCCGTGGTCCCGGGCACGGTGCCGGACGGTGCCCGTCGACCGCGACCCTCCGGAGGAACCCCCGATGACCACGACCATGCGCGCCGCGGTGGTGCCCGCCCTGGGCGCCCGGCTCGAGATCCGTGACCTGCCGAAGCCGGTGCCCGGCCCGGGGCAGGTCCTGGTGCGCATGGAGACCTGCGGCATCTGCCACACCGACATCCACGCCGCCCGGGGCGACTGGCCGGTGAAGCCGCAGCCGCCGTTCGTGCCGGGGCACGAGGGCGTCGGCATCGTCGAGGAGGTCGGGCACGGTGACGCGGTCCGCCGCCCCGACGACCGGGTCTCGATCGCCTGGCTCGGGTCGGCCTGCGGGCGGTGCCGCTACTGCGTCTCGGGGCACGAGACCCTCTGCGAGGCCCAGCAGAACTCCGGCTACAGCACCGACGGCGGCTGGGCGGAGTACGCGCTCGCCGACGAGCGCTTCGCCGTCCCCGTCCCGTCGATCGTCTCGCCCGTCGACGCCGCCCCGCTGACCTGCGCCGGCGTGACGACGTTCGCGGCGGTCAAGAACGCCCACGTCTCCCCGGGCGAACGGGTCGGGGTCTTCGGCGTCGGCGGACTGGGCCACCTCGCGATCCAGTACGCCCTGATCTCGGGGGCCATCGTCGTCGGGGTCGACGTCGAGGACGCCAAGCTCGCGCTCGCCACCGAGCTCGGCGCCGACGTCGTCGTCGACGCCCGTGACGACGACCCGGTGGAGGCGATCCGCGACCTCGGGGGCCTCGACGTCGCGATCGCGCTGGCCACCTCGTCGGAATCCTTCGAGCAGGCGTTCCGCGCGCTGCGTCGCGGCGGGCGGCTGATCTGCGTGGCGCTGCCCGCCGACGGCACGATGCAGCTCCCGATCTTCGACACCGTGCTGGGCGGCCTGTCCGTCATCGGGTCGATCGTCGGGACCCGCGCCGATCTCGCCGACGTGTTCGATCTGCACGCCGCGGGCCGCACCCGGGTGATCGCGCGGACCCGCAAGCTCGACGAGATCAACGAGGCGATCGACGACGTCCTCGCCGGCCGGGTCCCGGCACGGCTGGTCCTGGAGTTCTGATGCCCGCCCGGGCCCCGGGCGGACCGGGCCGGTGACCGCCGCACGCGGCAGCCGGCGCGGGGACCCCCCGGCAGCCGTCGACGTCGGGGCGCCCCTCGAGCGGCTCTGGCACGAACTGCACTCCCGGCCCGAGGGCCTCGACGAGCGGGACGCGGCGCGGCGCCTGCAGGTGCACGGGCCGAACGCGCTGCCGGTGCGGGGCGGCCCCGCGTGGCCCCGCGCGCTCGGGCGCCAGCTGGTCCACCCCCTGGCGCTGCTGCTCTGGGCCGCCGCGGGGCTCGCCCTGCTCGCCGGGACGCCCGTGCTCGCCGCGGCGGTCGTGGTGGTCATCGCGCTCAACGCGGGGCTGGCGTTCTGGCAGGAGCAGCACGCCGAGCACGCGGTGGCCGCCCTCGAGGCGTACCTGCCGGCGCACACCCGGGTGCTGCGCGGCGGCGTGGCCCGGGAGGTCCCCGCGGCGGAGATCGTGCCCGGCGACGTCGTGCTGCTCGCCGAGGGCGCGGCCGTGCCCGCCGACGGGCGGCTTGTCTCCGGCGGCGTCGAGGTCGACATGAGCGCGCTGACCGGCGAGTCGGTCGCGGTGGAGCGGCGGGCCGGCACCCACCCGCCGGGCCCGGCGCTGGAGGCCCCGGACCTGGTGTTCCGCGGGACGACGTGCACGGTGGGCTCGGCGCGGGCGCTCGTCACCGGCACCGGCGCTCACACCGAGATCGGCCGCATCGCCGCCCTCACCGGGCACGTCCGCGAGCGCG
>NZ_DASXJD010000195.1:0-24444 GCF_036497585.1 Actinomycetospora sp.
TGCCCGTCGCCGACGCCGACGTCGACGAGCTGCCGTATCTGCACCTCGGGGACGAGGAAGCGGCCTACCTGCACAGCCACCGGGAGGCGCTGGGCGGCTCGCTCCCGGCGCGGCGACGGCGCTCGGAGTCGCTCGAGGTCCCCGACGTCTCGGCGTTCGGGGCGCAGCTCGCCGGGTCCGGGGACCGCCGGATCTCGACGACGATGGCGTTCGTCCGGGTGCTGAACACGCTGCTGCGGGACAAGAAGATCGGCAAGCGGGTCGTCCCGATCGTGCCCGACGAGTCCCGGACCTTCGGCATGGAGGGGATGTTCCGGCAGTTCGGGATCTACTCCCGGGTCGGTCAGCTCTACACGCCCGAGGACGAGGGCCAGCTGATGTCCTACCGCGAGGCGCAGAACGGGCAGATGCTGCAGGAGGGCATCAACGAGCTGGGCGCGATGTCGTCGTGGATCGCCGCGGCCACCGCGTACTCGACCTCCGACGTCCCGATGATCCCGTTCTACATCTACTACTCGATGTTCGGGTTCCAGCGGGTCGGCGACCTCGCGTGGGCGGCCGGGGACCTGCGGGCGCGGGGCTTCCTGCTCGGCGGGACGGCGGGGCGCACGACGCTCAACGGCGAGGGGCTGCAGCACGAGGACGGCCACTCGCAGTTGTTCTCGGCGGTGATCCCGAACTGTGTGTCCTACGACCCGACCTTCGCCCACGAGGTCGCGGTGATCGTCGCCGACGGGCTGCGCCGGATGTACGTCGAGCAGGAGGACGTCTTCTACTACCTGACCCTGATGAACGAGAACTACCCCCACCCCGCGATGCCCGGACTCGGCACCGAGGACGAGGAGACGGTGCGGGAGGGGATCGTCCGGGGGCTCTACCTGCTGGCCGAGGGCTCCCCGGCGGTGAAGCCGGGGGCGCGGCGGTCGCGCGCCAAGGCAGGCTCATCCTCCACGCGGGCCGAGAAGCCGCGGGTGCAGCTGATGGGGTCGGGGACGATCCTGCGCGAGGTGATGGCATCCGCCGAGATGCTCGAGTCCGACTGGGGCGTCGTCGCCGACGTGTGGAGCGCGCCCAGCTTCACCGAGCTGCGCCGCGACGGCATGGACACCGAGCGGTGGAACATGCTGCACCCGACGTCGGAGCCGAGGCAGTCGTGGGTCGAGCAGCAGCTCGCCGGGCGACCCCCGGGCCCGGTGGTGGCGGCGAGCGACTACATGCGCGCCTTCCCCGACCAGATCCGGGCCTGGGTGGTGGGGCGCCGCTTCGAGGTGCTCGGCACCGACGGGTTCGGTCGGTCGGACTACCGCCGGGCGCTGCGCGACTTCTTCGAGGTCGACCGCCGCTACGTGACCATCGCCGCGCTCTCGGCGCTGGCCCGCGACGGCGTCGTCGAGACCTCGGTGGTCGCCGACGCGATCGCCAAGTACGAGATCGACCCGGAACGTCCGGCCCCGGCCCACGCCTGAGAACCGATCGGAGACCCCCTTCAGATGTCGGCTCCCGCTGCTACCCAGGTCGCCGTCCCGGACATCGGCGACTTCTCCGACGTCCCGATCATCGAGGTCCACGTCTCGCCCGGGGACGTCGTGGCCGTCGACGACCCGTTGCTGACCCTCGAATCGGACAAGGCGACGATGGACGTGCCCTCGTCGCATGCCGGGCTCGTCACCGAGGTGCTGGTCTCGGTGGGCGACACCGTCAGTCAGGGCACGCCGGTGATCGTGCTCGACTCGGGGGAGGGTGAGCCGGCCGAGGACGCGCCGAGCGCCCCCGCCCCGGACGGCGGCCGGGCAGCCGCCGACGCCGAGGCGACCGCACAGGAACCGGCGACGGAGACCCCGGGCGGGAACGGGACGGCCGCGCCCCCGTCGTCGGGAGCGCCGTCGTCGGGGGCGCCGTCGTCGGGAGCGCCGTCGTCGGGAGCGTCCTCGGAGCTGCCGGCGCACGCCGGGCCGAGCGTTCGCAAGCTGGCCCGGGAGTTCGGCGTCGACCTCGGGAGCATCCCGGCGACCGGGCCGAAGGGGCGGATCACGAAGTCCGATCTGCTGTCCTTCGTGCGGGGTGGCGACGGGGCGGCGGCGCCGGCCGCGCCCGCGGCGGCGGCACCGTCGGGGGGCTCCGGTATCCCCGAGGTGCCGGCGCAGGACTTCTCGGTGTTCGGTCCCGTCGAGACCCAGCCGCTCTCGCGGATCACCCGGATCTCGGGCCCGGCACTGCACCGCTCGTGGCTCAACGTCCCGCACGTCACGCACAACGACGACGCCGACATCACCGGGATCGACGCCTACCGCAAGGAGCTCGACACCGCGGCGAAGGCCGAGGGGTACCGGGTCACGCTGCTCGCGTTCCTCATGAAGGCCGCGGTCTCGGCGCTCAAGGCGTTCCCGACGGTGAACGCCTCGCTGACCCCCGAGAAGGACGCGCTGATCCTCAAGCGCTACTACCACCTCGGGGTCGCTGTCGACACGCCCGGCGGGCTCGTCGTGCCGGTGGTCCGCGACGTGGACCGCAAGGGCATCGTGGAGCTGTCGAAGGAGCTGGGGGAGGTGTCGGCGCGGGCGCGCGACGGCAAGCTCACCGCCGACGACATGCGCGGCGCGAGCTTCACGATCTCCTCGCTCGGCGGGATCGGTGGCACCGCGTTCACCCCGATCGTCAACGCGCCCGAGGTCGCGATCCTCGGCGTCGTGCGCTCGCGGGTGGCGCCGGTGTGGAACGGCTCGGAGTTCGAGCCGCGGACCCTGCTACCGCTGTGTCTCTCCTACGACCACCGCGTCATCGACGGCGCCCTGGCCGCTCGCTTCACCCGTCACCTCGCGCACGTGATGGGTGACGAGCGGCGGTTGCTCCTGTAGGTGGGCGGAGCCCTCGTGAGCACCTTCCGGGGCTATAGCCCCGGAAAGTGCTCACGAGCGCGCAGCGCACCCTTCCCGAACTGACCAAGGAGATCTGCATGGCCGGCGAGACCGTGGTCGAGGTCCCCGACATCGGGGACTTCACCGACGTGCCCGTCATCGAGGTGCACGTGACGGCGGGCAGCGAGGTCGCGCTCGACGAGCCGCTGCTGACCCTCGAGTCGGACAAGGCGACGATGGACGTGCCGGCCGAGGTCGCCGGGACGGTCACCGAGGTGCGGGTCGCGGTCGGCGACCGGGTCTCGCGGGGGACCCCGATCCTCGTCCTGACCCCGGCCGAGGACGCCGCCGCCGCGCCGGCCACCCCGGCGCCCACCCAGAAGACCTCCACCGCCGGCACGCCCTCGGCGGCGGCGCACCCGGGCGCGCCGGCCTCGGCCTCACCCGGGACGGCGCCGGCGGCCCCCGCGTCCGACGGGGCAGAGGACCGCCACGTCGGGCTGCTGGTGCTCGGCGCCGGGCCCGGCGGCTACACCGCGGCGTTCCGGGCCGCCGACCTCGGGCTCGACGTCATGATCGTCGACGGCCGCGACACCCTCGGCGGGGTCTGCCTCAACGTCGGCTGCATCCCGTCGAAGGCGCTGCTGCACGCCGCGAAGGTGATCGCCGAGACCAAGGAGATGGCCGAGCACGGCCTGTCCTTCGGCGCCCCGAGCATCGACCTGGACCGACTGCGCTCCTGGAAGGACGGCGTCGTCGGGAAGCTCGTCGGCGGCCTGGCCGGCCTGGCGAAGCAGCGCAAGGTCGCGACGCTGCAGGGGACCGGCCGATTCCTCTCCCCGCACCGCGTCGAGGTCACGACGACGGACGGGTCGCGCACCGTCGTCGGGTTCGACCAGGCGATCGTCGCGGCGGGGTCGGAGCCGGTGCGGCTGCCGTTCGTCCCGCACGACGACCCGCGGGTGCTCGACTCGACCTCGGCGCTCGACCTGGCCGAGGTGCCGGAGCGGCTGCTGGTCCTCGGCGGCGGGATCATCGGGCTGGAGATGGCCACCGTGTACGCCGAGCTCGGCTCCAGGATCACGGTGGTCGAGCTGATGGACCAGCTCATCCCCGGCGCGGACAAGGACCTCATCAAGCCGCTGGCGAAGCACATCGGCTCCCGCTACGAGAACATCTACCTCTCCACCAAGGTCACCGACGTGAAGGCCGCCGATGACGGCCTCGTGGTCAGCTTCGAGGGCGCAGCCGGAGGGAAGAACGCGGCCCCGGAGACCGACACGTTCGACGCCGTCCTCGTCGCCGTCGGGCGCGTCCCCAACGGCAACGTGCTCGGCCTCGACGCCGCCGGGGTCGCGGTCACCGACCGCGGGTTCGTCCCCGTCGACGCGCAGCAGCGCACGAACGTCTCCCACGTGTTCGCCATCGGCGACGTGATCGGGCAGCCGATGCTGGCCCACAAGGCCGTGCACGAGGGCAAGGTCGCCGCCGAGGTCGCCGCCGGGAAGCCCAGCGCCTTCGACGCCCGCGTCATCCCCTCGGTGGCCTACACCGACCCCGAGGTGGCCTGGGCGGGGGTCACCGAGACCGAGGCCAAGGCCCAGGGCCTGTCCTACGGCACCGGGACGTTCCCGTGGGCGGCGTCGGGGCGGTCGCTGTCGCTGGGCCGCTCCGAGGGCTCCACCAAGCTCCTCTTCGACACCGAGACCGACCGCATCATCGGCGCCGGCATCGTCGGCCCGTCGGCCGGAGACCTCATCGCCGAGGCCGCGCTGGCCATCGAGATGGGCGCCGACGCCGCCGACATCGGGCTGACGATCCACCCGCACCCGACCCTGTCCGAGACCGTCGGGATGGCCGCCGAGGCGTTCGAGGGCACCCTCACCGACCTGTACCTGCCGAAGAAGAAGGCGAGGTCCTGACATGCGCCCGGCCTCGCCGGGAGCACCGACGGCACCGCTGCGGTCCTACATCTTCGACGATTCCGCGACGGTCGCGTACCAGCGCCTGGACCTGATGTCGAGGATTCTCGACCCCTGGACCCGTGGCCATCTCGAGGGAGTCGGCGTCCGGCCCGGCTGGCACTGTCTGGAACTGGGCGGCGGCACCGGCAGCATCGCCGAGTGGCTCTGCGCGGAGGTCGGGTCGCCGGGGAGCGTCACCTCGCTCGACATCGACACGACGCTGCTCGACCTGGTCCCGGCGCAGAACCTCACCGTGCGGCGCGCGGACGCCCGGACCGACACCCTGCCGGCCGGGACATACGACCTGGTGACCTGTCGAGCCTTCCCCGGACTTCAGCCCTGCCCCCACGACGGAGCCCCCGGTGTAGTCGCGCTGCTCGACGACCCCGACCAGTGGCTGCAGTGCTGGATGATGACCACGGTCTGCGCGCGGAAGGAGCAGGCGTGACGGCGCGGGGCACCGGATAGGGTGGGCCGTCCGCCGATCCCGACCCCGTGATGAGGACCGATTTGATGGCCGCCCCGAAGACCGGAGACGGTCGCACGCCCGTCCAGATCGACACGACCAAGGCGAGCATCGCCCGCGTGTACGACTACGCCCTGGGCGGCAAGGACCACTACGAGGCCGACCGCCAGACGATCGAGGCGGTCCGCAAGGTCGCTCCCGAGGTCCAGCTGCTCGCCGTCGACAACCGCGCCTTCCTGGTCCGGGCGCTGCGGTTCCTCGCCAGCCAGACCGACGTCGTCCAGTACCTCGACTGCGGCTCCGGTCTGCCCACGGCCGACAACACCCATCAGGTGGTGCAGCGGCTGCGGCCGGAGTCGCGCGTGGTCTACGTCGACAACGACCCGTCGGTCGTCGTGCACGGACGGGCCCTGCTCGAGGACAACGAACAGACGATCTTCAGCCCGGCCGACATCTTCACCCCGAGCAGCGTCCTCACCGACCCGGGCGTCCGCGGGTTCCTGGACTTCGACGAGCCGATCGTGCTCATCCAGAACGGCACGCTGCACCACTACGACGACCCGGCGCGTTCGCCGCAGGACATCATGGCGGAGTACGTCGAGGCCCTGCCCTCCGGCTCCTACGTGGTGGCGGCGCACTTCTACGACCCCGAGGACGACGACAGCGCACTTGCCCGCCGGATGGAGGAGGTCTTCGTCCACAGCCCCATGGGCAGCGGCCGGTTCCGGACGATGGCCGAGATCGAGGGGCTCTTCCCCGGCCTCGAGATGGTCGAACCCGGCGTCGCGGTCTGCGCCACGTGGTGGCCGGACGGTCCCCTCGTGAAGCCGCTGGCGCCCGCGCAGCGCTGTATCGCGGGCGGGGTCGGCCGCAAGCCCTGATCCGGCTCAGAGGCCCCGGCGCACCGCGAGCGCGGCCAGCTCGGCGCGCGAGGTCAGGTCGAGCTTGGTGAAGATGCGCCGCAGGTGGGTGCGCACGGTGCCGGTGCCGATGAGCAGCTGGTCGGCGATGGCCTGGTTGCGCAGGCCCTGCGCGGCCAGGGCGACGACGTCGCGCTCGGTCGGGGTCAGGCTGTCCCAGCCGCTGCTCGGGCGGCCGCGCGCGCCGCGGGCACGACGCGCGTAGGCGACCGCGTCGTCGAGCTCCAGGGTGGCGCCCTCCGCGCGGGACCGGGCGAGCCCGTCGTCGGCGAGGACCACCCGGCCGACGGCGTCGACGAGCGGGCGGGTCAGGGGCGACGGGACGTAGCCGCGGCGGTCGCGGGCGTGGGCGGCGGCGGCGTGCAGCCGTGCGGCGTCCTTGACCCGACCGGCGTCGAGGGCGAGGGCCGCCACGACGTCGAGCGCGTCGACCACGAGCGGGGCGTAGCCCGCGGTGTGGGCGGCGGCCAGGACGTCGTGCGCCTCCGCGAGCACGTCGCCCGCCCCGACCTCCCCGACAACCCCGGCCTCCCCGGTCGCGCGGTGCAGCGCGACGCACCGTGCCAGCCCGGCCGCGAGGGACACGTCCAGGGCGCCCGCCGTACGTGCCCGGGTCCGGGCGCGGTCGGCGGCAGCCAGGGCCCGCACCGGGTCGCCCGCGGCCAGCGCGGCGACGGCCGCCAGTGCGCCGGCCTCGGCGGCCACCAGCGACAGTCCGCCCTGCTCGGCCCCGCCCACCAGCGCCGTCAGGAGGTCGCCGGCGGTCGCGGGGGAGGACCACACCGCGGTGTGGGCGCGGCAGAGCTCCAGGATCTCGGTGGTGCCCAACCCGGGGTGCTCGTCGAGGAACGCGGCGTGCCGCGTCGTCAGCCGGGCCCCCTCGGCGTGGTCCCCGGTGCGGCACAACATGCGGACGACGGGGGCGAGGGCACCGGTCGCGCTCACCGGTTCGCCGACCGTGACCGCGAGCGTCCAGCCGGCCCGGCCGTGGTGGCGGGTGGCGTCGACGTCCCCGCGCAGGCGGGAGTCCTCCGCGCGGATGGCGGCATCCCACGCCCGCAGCTGGTGGTGCCCGAGCTCGCCGAGAGCGGGGAGGGCCGCGTCGGCGCAGGCAACGGCGGCCGCGTGGTCACCGCGCCACAGATGGGTGTAGGCCAGCACCTGGAGCGCCTCGACCTCCCCCCACCGGTCGCCCGCACCCCGGGCGAGCTCGACGGCCGCCTCGACCGCCGGCGCGGCCGCGGCCGGGTCGTCGAAGGCCTGGGCCATCCCCAGCAGGATCAGGGCGCGCGCCCGCACGTCGTCGGTCGCGCCGGCGTCCTCGGCGAGCGCGGCGGCCAGCCCGAGCCCGCCGACCAGGTCGCCGGCGTAGACGGCGTGGAAGGCGTGCGCCCACCGCAGGCGCGGCCCCGGACCACGCCCGGCGTCCATGAAGGCTTCGGCCAGGCGGGCCGCCGCCTCCAGGGCCTCCCGGCAGCGTCCCCGCAGCGACCACCAGAAGGCGAGATCGGCGACGACGCCGGCGGCCACCTCCAGCCCCCGGTCGCCACGGCCGGGCTCCGGGGTGCACGCGTGGGCGAGCACCGTCCGGACCGCCGCCGCGTCCCGGTCGAGGCGGGCCAGCACGTCGAGGTCGGCGCGCTCGAGCGCCGGCCGCGCCGTGGCGGCGAGGTCGGCCACCCACCGGGTCAGGCGGGCCCCGGCGCGCCGCGCTTCGTCGGGCACCGCGTCCCGGGCGTGGGCCCGCACCGTCTCGAGGACGAGGTAGGTCCCCTCCTCGGGCAGGAAGCGGATCAGCGAGTGGTCGACGAGCTCCTCGAGCACGGTCACGGCGTCGGTCCCGTCCTGCCCGGCCGGGGACGGCCCGATCACCGCGACCGCCGCCTCCAGCGTGCAGCGACCCTCGACGACGGCGAGGGCGGCCAGCGCCGCGCGGGCCCGGCCGCCGAGCAGGGTCGTGCTCCACGCGAGGCACGCCTGCAGCGAGTGGTGGCGGGCGTCGCGGCCCACCCCGGACCGGGCGGCGACGAAGGAGAGCCGGTCGGTCATGCCGGCCTCGATTGCGGCCAGCGGCAGGCCCCGAGCGCGGGCCGCGGCGAGCTCCACGGCCAGCGGCAGCCCGTCCAGGGCCCGGACGATGCGCCGCACCCGCGCGTCGGCCTCGTCGCCGTCGGGCAGCGCGGGCTGCGCCCGCCGGGCGCGGTCGAGGAACAGGACGGCCGCCTCGTCGTCGGGGAGCCCGTCGACGGCCAGGGTCGTCTCGCCGGGGACACCCAGCGACACGCGGCTGGTGGCCACCACCCGCAGCCCGGGGCACGCGCCGGTCAGCTCGACCACGCGGCGGGCCGCGGCCTCGCGGACGTGCTCACAGTTGTCGAGCACCAGGACCGCCCCACGGTCCCCGACGCGGTGGGCGAACCGGTCGGGCGGGGAGAGCGCCGGGTCGTCCCGGATGCCGCAGGCGTCGAGCACGACCGACCACAGGTCGTCCTCCGGCGCGCACCCCGCCAGCTCCACGACGCCCACGACGGCGGCGGGCATCCCGGGCAGCGCCTCGGTCACCAGCCGCGTCTTGCCGCCGCCCCCCGGCCCGACGACCGTCACCAGCTGCTCGAGCGCCGCGCGCCGGTGCAGCTCGGCGAGCTCCGCCGTCCGTCCCACGAATGCCGTCCGCGACCGCACCCCCTCGGTCATGGGCCGAGCGTGCTCCACCGAGCGTGATCACGCCACCCGCCGAACAGTTGGTGGCAGACCGCCCGGCGGCGTCGTCGTCACGTCCCGTATGCCGCTGGGCAGATGTTGTCCCCGCCCGCGACGGCCAGGGTGGACCCGTACCGGGCCGTCCGGCCCGGACGGAGCGAGGAGGACGTCATGGCCGATCTGGTGGAGCTCACGACAGCGGCGTGGAACGACCGCGACCGCGACGCGTACCGGGACTGCTACACGGAGGACTGCGAGCTGGTGGCTCCGGGCACGGACCTCGGCGGCGGCCGGGCGGCACTCCTGCGGTTCTACGACGAGACGATGGCGGCCTTCCCCGACAACGCGATCACCGTCGAGCGGGTGGTCGCGCAGGGCGACCTGCTGGTCGAGGAGTCGCGCCTCGAGGCCACCCACACCGGCCCGATCCCCGGGCCCGACGGGACCCCGATCCCCGCCACCGGCCGGACCCTGTCGCTGCCCCTCGCCGGCATCCACCGGGTGGACGGCGAGCGCATCACCAGCTCGCACTTCTACTGGGACGTCTTCGACATGCTCGGCCAGCTCGGTCTCCTCGAGCAGTAGCGGCGACCGGGGGCCAGCCCCCGGTCGGCCCGGGGGCGCGCACCATGTCGGGCGCGGCGGTCCCGCGACAGGCTCGGACTCCCACACGGAGAACCGTCCCGAGCCCCGAGGAGCGCACCATGTTCGACACCATCACGGCACCCCGACCCACCGAGCGGGTCGCCTGTGACCGCTGCGGGGCGGCGGGCCGCTACGTCGCCACCCTGCCGGGAGGAGGCGAGCTGGTCTTCTGCGGCCACCACGACCGGGTGCACCGCGCCGGTCTCCAGGCCGCCGGAGCGTGGTCGCGGCCGCTCGGGTGAGCCCGGGCCCCCTCAGGGGGCGAGGGTGAGCACCTCGGCGAACCCATCGGCGAGGTCCTCGGCGAAGCCGTCGAGGTCGGTGAACGAGGCGGCGTCGAGGTTGGCGGCCACACAGCAGGTCTCGCCGTGGGTGAGCATGGAGATCATCGCCGCGCAGCCGGGCAGCGGCGCGAAGGGATAGCTGCGGAGGATCCGTGCCCCGGCGAGGTACACCTCCCCCCGCAGGCCCGGGACGTTGCTGGCCTGCAGGTCGTTGCTCCGGGTGGCGCCGCCCCCGAGCCGGGCGGTGACGGCGCCGGGCAGCCGCGCGAGCAGCGGCGTCACGATCTCGATGCTCTCCAGCGCGGGCTCGGCGAGCGCGGCCCGGACGCGCCGGTGGACGTCGGCGACCCGGGCGGCCGGGTCGACGATGCCGACCGGCGCCGAGAGGCGGGCGGGCGCGAAGTGGTTGCCCCCGGCCTCGTGCTCCGCGCGCCGGACCGAGACCGGCAGGGTCACGGGCATGAGGCGTGACGGTGGCACCGGGTCGCCGCACCGGTCGCAGTAACGGCGGAACGCCGCGAGCAGCGACGCCAGGTAGGCGTCGTTGACGGAGCCGCCGGCCGCCTTCCCGGCCGCGCGCAGCGTCTCGAACGGCACGTCGAGGGTCCGGAAGCGCCATGAGGGGCTGCGCCGGGCGAGCACCGGGAGCGGTGGCGCCGGTGGCGGTGAGAGGACCCGGACGGCGGAGGTGAGGTAGGCCAGGGCGTCACGGGCGGCGTGGTCGGGGCGCACCAGGGACCGCGCGGCCTCGAGCGCCCCCCACGCGGCGCCGCCCAGCAGGGCGAGGTCACCGCTGACCTGGCGCACGACCTCGCGGGACAGCCCGCCCGGCTCGACCGTCGGCGGGGGCGGCTGGGGCTTGTCAGGGGTGGGCTCGCGCGTGCGGGAGTGCAACCCGGCCAGGAGTTGCGCGAGGCCCATGCCGTCGGAGAGGACGTGGCTGAGCTTGAACAGCAGCGCCGCGCCGCCGTCGGGCAGCCCGCCCACGAGCGTCGCCTCCCACAGCGGACGCGACGGGTCGAGCGGGGTCATCGCGCCCTGCTCGGCGAGGGCGAACAGGTCCGCGGGCCCCGCGCCGTCGTGCAGCCGGAGCCGGCGCAGGTGGTAGTGCAGGTCGAAGTCGGGGTCGAGGGTCCAGTGCGGGGTCCCGGCCCCGAGGAACGGGGTGACGATCCGCTCCCGCATCCGCGGGACCACCCGGGAGGCCCAGTCGGTGGCCGCGACGAGCCGCTCCCAGTCCGGCTCGAGGTCCAGGGTCTCGACGATGACGACGGTCGAGCGCATGCGCGGATCCACCTCGACGCGCCACATCAGGGCCTCGAAGCCGGTCAGCTCCTCCGAACGCGACCACAGCAACCGCCCGTCGGGGCTGCGCGGCGGTGTGGGATCGATGGTCACCCGGGCGCCCTCCAGGACCGTGGTGGATCAGCCTCGCAGGCCGACGCCGTGCGCGTCGAGGGCCGCCGCCCCTCAATCGCGGTGCTCGGCGCCGCCGGACGTGGCGGCCTTGATGGTCGCCGCGACGAGCAGGCCCGCGCCGACGACGATCGCGAGCAACGGGCCCACCGACAAGGTGAGCAGCGCCGCGATCAGGGCGATCGCGAGCAGGTAGGCGCCGAGCTCGACGAGCTGGGAGCGGCTCGCGCGCTCCCCGCGACGGACGGGGTCGCGCAGCGGGTCGGGCCCGCTGCGGGTGAGGTCCTGGGCGAGGGCGCGCAGCACCCGGGCCTCGTCGGGGGACAGCGGTGGGGCTCGGTGGTGGGACATCTCGTGGCCTTCCCGGCGGTGGCTCACCGGTTGCGGGGGTCGCTGCCCGGCAGGTGCTCCTGCCCGGTGACCCCGGCGGCGGCCTCACCGATGCTGGCTTTGTGGCCCCCGCTCCCGACGTGCGACTCCAGACGGATGCGCTCGGTGAGGTGCGGGTAGTGCAGCTCGAACGCGGGCCGCTCGGATCGGATGCGGGGCAGTTCGGTGAAGTTGTGCCGCGGCGGCGGGCACGAGGTGGCCCACTCCAGCGAGTTGCCGTGGCCCCAGGGGTCGTCGACCGTGACCGGCCGCCCGTAGCGGTAGCTGGCGAAGGCGTTCCAGATGAACGGCAGCGTCGACGCGCCGAGGACGAAGGCGCCGATGGTCGAGATCGTGTTGAGCGTGGTGAACCCGTCGGAGGGCAGGTAGTCCGCGTAGCGCCGGGGCATGCCCTCGTTGCCCAGCCAGTGCTGCACCAGGAACGTGGTGTGGAACCCGATGAACGTGGTCCAGAAGTGGAACTTCCCGAGCCGCTCGTTCATCATCCGGCCGGTCATCTTCGGGAACCAGAAGTAGATGCCGGCGTAGGTCGCGAACACGATCGTGCCGAACAGCACGTAGTGGAAGTGCGCCACCACGAAGTAGGTGTCGGAGACGTGGAAGTCAAGCGGGGGGCTGGCGAGCAGCACGCCGGTCAGCCCGCCGAACAGGAACGTCACCAGGAAGCCGACCGCGAACAGCATCGGCGTCTCGAACGTCAGCTGGCCGCGCCACATCGTGCCGATCCAGTTGAAGAACTTGATCCCCGTGGGCACCGCGATGAGGAACGTGGTGAAGGAGAAGAACGGCAGCAGCACCGCGCCGGTGGCGTACATGTGGTGCGCCCACACCGCGATGGACAGGGCGCCGATGGCGAGCGTCGCGTAGATCAGGGTCTTGTAGCCGAACAACGGTTTGCGGCTGAACACCGGGAAGATCTCGGTGACGATGCCGAAGAAGGGCAGCGCGACGATGTAGACCTCGGGGTGGCCGAAGAACCAGAACAGGTGCTGCCAGAGGATCGCGCCACCGTTGGCGGGGTCGAAGATGTGCGCGCCGAGGTGGCGGTCGGCCTCGAGCGCGAGCAGCGCCGAGGTCAGGATCGGGAAGGCGAACAGGACCAGGATCGCCGTGACGAGGATGTTCCAGGTGAAGATCGGCATCCGGAACATGGTCATGCCGGGCGCGCGCAGGCAGACGATCGTCGTGGTGAAGTTGACCGCGCCGAGGATGGTCCCGAGTCCGGCCACCACGAGGCCGACGTCCCAGACGTCGAAGCCCAACCCGGGGGAGAAGCCGATGTCCGAGAGCGGCGTGTAGGCGAACCAGCCCGCCGAGGCGGCGCCCCCGGGGAACACGAACCCCGAGATCACGATCAGGCCGCCGAAGAGGAACAGCCAGTACGAGAAGGCGTTCAGCCGCGGGAACGCGACGTCGGGGGCACCGATCTGCAGCGGCACGATGTAGTTCGCGAAGCCGAACAGGATCGGCGTCGCGTAGAGCAGCAGCATGATCGTGCCGTGCATGGTGAACAGCTGGTCGTACTGGTCGACCGAGAGGATCTGCAGGCCCGGCCGGGCGAGCTCGGCGCGCATCAGCAGCGCCATCAGGCCGCCGATCATGAAGAACGCGAACGAGGTGACCAGGTAGAGGATCGCGATGTCCTTGGGGTCGGTGGTGCGCAACATGTGCGCGAAGGCCGACCCCGGCCGCGATCGGCGGGCCGGGTAGGGCCGCGTGGTGATCGGTTCCGGCGCGATGGCGACCACGACGTCACCTTCTTCGTCCCCGAGGGCGGATACTGCATTCCGCGACGCACCGCGGCCGCCTACGCTGACTCTCGTCGACGCGCGGAGTGTGCGCTGTATCACGGTGCACCCGTCGGTGCCCGGTGACAAGGCACCGCCGCCGCGAACCGGGCGCCGGTGCGTCTGCGGCCCTTCCTCGCTGGACTGCACGCCGTGATCCCCGAGCCGCCGCGGCCCGCCGAGCGACGGTTGGTCCAGGTGGTGTCCGTCGACCTCGTCGGGTTCACCTCGCTGGTCGAGGACCTCGACGCCGAGGACGTGGCGCTGCTCCAGGAGCACTACTTCGCGCTGGTGGCGGCCGCGGGCGGGCAGGTCGAGAAGTACATCGGCGACGCCGTCCTCGCCACCTTCGGGCTGCCGGTGCTGCGTCCCGACGACGCCTGGGCCGCGGTCCGCGCCGGGCTCGCGGTCGTCGAGTCCCTCGCCGGGCTGGAGAGCAGGCTCGGCCTGACGGCCGGGACGGTGCGCGCGCGGGTCGGGGTGCACACCGGCGAGGTCGTGGTCACCTGGGCCGCCGACGGGACCTGACGGCTCTCCGGCGACGTCGTCAACACCGCGGCGCGCCTGCAGACCGCCGCCGAGCCCGGCACCGTCGTCGTCGGGCCGGACACCGCGCTCGCCGTCGAGGGCGCGCTCGACCTCGTCCCGCTCGGGGAGGTCGAGCTCAAGGGCACGGCGGAGCGGGTCGGCGCCTGGCGGGTTGTGGGCGGTCCGGGTGCGGGCGGACGAGCCCGGCTACGCCCCGGTCGCCGCGCTGCTCCGCGCCGGTGGCGCCGAGACCGACGACCCTCACCGACCGCCTCGCCCACCACGGCCACACCGGCCCGCGGGCGGCGCTGGCGGCCGCGCCAGGCACCCCTGGCCGACGCCGGCTGAACGCGGCGGCGACCGGAGGCGCCGAGAGGACGCTCGTGCACGCAGTACCGCCCCGTGCGGGTGCACGAGCGTCTCCTCGATCACCGACCGGCGTGTGGGACGGCCCCCGCTGGGCACCCTGACGGCCATGAGCTCCCCCGTCGTGCCCGCACCGTCCTTCGCCGTCACCGGCGCCACCGGCCACCTCGGCCGCCTGGCCGTGGACGCCCTGCTGCGTCGCGGCGTGCCCGCCGGCAACGTCTTCGCCCTGGTCCGCGACCCGGAGAAGGCCAAGGACCTGGCCGACCTCGGCGTGGGGATCCGCGAGGCCGACTACGACCGTCCCGACACGCTCGGCCCGGCGCTCGAGGGCATCGAGCGCCTGCTGCTCGTCTCCAGCCCGGACTCCGACAACGCCGTCCGCCAGCACACCGCGGTGATCGACGCCGCGGACGCGGCCGACGTCGGCATGGTCGTCTACACCAGCGTGATCCACGCCGACGAGACCGAGCTCGTCCTCGCCCCGAAGCACACCGAGACCGAGGACGTCCTGCAGGGCTCGGGCCTGCCGTTCGCGGTGGCCCGCAACGGCTGGTACACCGAGAACTACACCGCTCGGCTCGACGACTTCCTCGCCGCCGGAGAGATCGTCGGGGCCGCCGGCGACGGCCGCATCTCCGCCGCCACCCGCGCCGACTACGCCGAGGCCGCCGTCTCGCTGCTCACCGGCGACATCGCCGACCAGCAGGGCTACTGGGAGCTCGGCGGGCCCTCGTTCACGCTCTCCGAGCTCGCCGAGACGATCACCGGCGTCACCGGCACCACCGTCACCTACCGGGACCTGTCCGTCGAGGAGTTCGCCGACCACCTCGCCGGGGCCGGCATGGACCGGGCGACCGCGGAGTTCGTCGCCGCCCTCGACGGCTCCGCCGCGCGCGGCGAGCTGGAGACCGACAGCCCGGCGCTGGAGAACCTGCTGGGTCGGGCGCCGACGCCGCTGGTCGACGCGGTGCGCGCCGCGCGGGTGTAGCTCCGGCACCCCGGTGCGGGACACCCGGGGCGATTTCTGGACGATGGTGACCATGACGTCGTCGTCCGGGCGGGCGGCCCGCTCCGAGTCCCGCGGTCGGTTCCGGCAGCTGGCGGCCATGGTGGCCGACAACCGGCCGTGGCGGATGGTGCTGGGGATGCGCAGCGCCCTCGCCGCGGTGCTGGCCACCAGCGCCTACCTGGTGATCACCTCGACGGTGTGGCAGCTCGCGAGCACGCTGAGCTGGACGAAGCTCGTGATCACGATGGTCGCGGCGATCGCGATGATGGTCGTCTGGATCATCGGCGCCCACGACCTGTGGCGCCGTCCGTCGCAGCTGAGTGAGGACGAGGACGCCGCGCTGCTCAACGCCTCCACCGTCCTCACGCTGCTCGTCGGGGTGCTGACGATGGCGGCGACGGTGTTCGCGTTCAACATCGTCGCGACGGTCTTCTTCCTCGAGCCGCCGGTGTTCGCCACCGACGCGTCCACCCCGGAGGGCGCGTCCGACCACGTCCGGCTGGCCTGGTTGGCGACGGCCTTCGGGACGGTCGCCGGGGCCCTCGGGTCGGGCCTGGACAGCGACGCGGCGGTGGTGGCGTCGACCTACAGCGACGACGAGCAGCGGCGTCGGGAGCGCTCGAGCGTGGGCGAGGGTCAGTCGCGCGACGAGCGCACGTCCGGCCGCTGAGCCGCCCCCGCCACCGCCGCGAGGCGGGCGGCGCTCGCCTCCATGTTCGCGTGCATCAGAACGGCACCTCCTGGGCGAGCAGACCCTCGCCGGGCAGCCGGCCGGCGAGGGTCCGGCAGAACTCGACGGCGTCGATGGTCAGGTCCCGGCCACCCTCGCCGTGCACGAACCGACCCCCGGCGGGCCCCGTCAGCGCCAGGGAGAACGGCTGCCCGTGACGACGCGCCCACTCCGCGACCACGTCGGCGACGATCCGGCCGTCGTGGTCGGCGGTGAGCTCGAGCGGGCGGCCGGTGGCGGTGGCGACGTCGACCCGGTGCATCCAGGTGTCGCGGGTGAGGATCACGTCGAGGATGAAGGCGAACCGCCAGGTCTCGGTGGTGCCGTCGCGGAGCTCGTTGGGCATCGGGAGGACGCGCAACAGCCGCCGGCTCCCGCGCCACCGGGCCTGCAGCGGGCCGGCCGCGCCCATCCGGCTGATCAGCTCGCCGGTCGTCAGCGAGGCGTTGGCGCGGACCTGGCGGGCGGTCATCGTGTCGATGAAGGTCGTGCCCTTCTCCTGCGCCCGGCCGGCGCCGATCATGGTCTTGGCCATGAGCGGCAGGCTCGTGAACGTCTCGGTCATGCCGAGCACGTGACCGGCGAGCGCCCGGACGTCCCACGCGGTGCAGTCGGTGGGCCGGGCCCAGTCCGGTCGGCGCAGGTCGCGGAGCTGGGCGACCATCCGCGAGGTCTCGGTGCGGGCCAGCTCGACGGTCTCGGGCCGGGCGGTCGGGCGGTGATCCTCGACGCGGGTCACGTCGCCGCGCGCCTCGTCGGTCGTCACGCCGCCACCCCCTGCGCCATGCGCGCCTCGTAGGCGTCGGCGAGCCCGCGCAGCGCGGCGGCGCCGTCGCCGGCGAAGGCCGGGCCGTGCATGAGGGCCAGGGTGCGGGGCTCGAGGTCGGCGAGCCGGCGCAGCGTCGGGGCGGTGGACCCGGTGAGCGCCGTCGCGCCGAACATCTCCTCGGCCGCCATGGCCGGGGTGACCAGGTCGGCGTCGTGCACGAGGGCCGGGCCGTCGCCGACCTGGGTGAAGAGGTCCCCGCAGAGCAGCGTGCGGGTGGTCTCGTCGAACAGGACCTGCGCCTCCCACCCGTGGGGCACGTGGGGGGTGAGCAGCGCGCGCATGTGGTGCCCGCCGAGCTGGTAGGTGCCGTCGTCGATCATGTGCTGCGGCGGCCGGTCGGCCAGGTCGTCGACCGAGACCATGCAGCCGAGCTCGTTGAAGACGACCTCGGCGCCGGGGGCGGCCTCGAGCCAGGCGTTCATTGCGCCGCACTCGTCGGACTCGACGTGGCCGAAGGAGAGCCACCGCAGCCGCTCGACCGGCATGACCCGGCCGACCGCCTCCGCGACCAGCGGGAACAGCCGCCGCGGCCCGAGGTGGAAGAGCATCGGCTCGTCGGCGTCGACGAGGTACTGGTTGAAGGTGAACCCGCCGGGGACGGCGTCGGGGACGCAGGTCGAGAGGCGGTACACCCCCTCGGCGATCTCGTGCACTGATGTCTGCATGCGACGAGCCTGGCGCGGGCCGGGGTGCGGGGGATCGGTCGCGGTACCCCCACACAGCGCCGCGGCTCACCCATCCAGGACCCCGTGCGCCCGGGCGAGGTCCCCGAGGGCCCCGCGGGTCCGCACTCCGGTGCGGTCGAACAGGCTGCTCAGGTGCCGCTCGACGGTCTTGGTCGAGAGGTGAAGCGACGCCCCGATCTCCCGGGTGGATCGTCCGTGCGCGACGAGCTTGAGCACGTCGAGCTCGCGACCGGTGACGCCGAGGGCGCGCAGCGGGACCGGGACGTCGGACGTGCCCGGACCCCGGCGCGCGACGGGGGCGCCGGTCGCGGCGAGCATGGTGCGGCAGCGCCGGGCGGTGCGCTCGTGCCCGGTGCCGGTGAAGAAGGCCTCGCACCGTCGCAGCCACCCGGCCGGGTCGCCCCAGCCGTCACGGATGGCGGCGCTCGCCACGAGGACCTGTTGCGAGTGGAGCACACCGGCGCCGAGGGGTGCCGCCCAGAGCGTCGCGTGTGCGGTCGCCATGAGTGCTGCGGCGCCCTCGGCGTCTCCCTGCCGCCCGAGGGCGATGGCGTCGACGATCGTCAGGGTCTCGGTGAAGACCGGGAGCCGGATGGCCTGGGTCGCCGCGGCGAGCTCGGCGCGGGCCGCGGCGCCGTGGTCGTCGTCGTGGATCGCGTGCACGGTGGCCCACAGCACCCGCCCGGGGAAGATCGACTTCATGGGGGGCGCGACCCGGACGTGCTCCATCATGGCGTCGAGCAGACCCGGCAGGGAGTCGAGATCGTCGGCGACGACGGAGCGTGTGGCCAGGACCCTGCCGTAGAGATCGCCGAGGATCCGCGGGTCGTCCGGATCGGGGGCCAGCGCCGCGTCGAGGGCGGCCTGCATGGCAGCGTCGTCGCCGGCCAGCGCGTGGCCCCCGGCGAGCCAGAGGTGGGCGACCGGCCCGGTCGCCAGGCCGTAACGGTGGCTGGCCTCGACGCAGGCACGCGCCCCGGCGAGACAGCCGTCCCGGTCGAAGTTCGACAGCCCGACGTCGGCGAGGCTCAGATCCATCACCGCAACGGTCGTGAGGGCGCCGTAGCGCTGCGCGAGCTCACGGGTCTCCCCGAGCGCCCTCGGGTCGCGTCGTCCCCAGTCGACCAGGGCGAGCTCGTGGCGGGCGCGGAGGTGGCGCTCGGCGAGCCCGTGGCGTTCCGCGACATCGGAGGCGCGCTGCAACCACGGGATCGCCGCCTCGACCCCGTCGACGGCCGCGGTCCGGCCGAGCACCTCGAGGGCCTCGCACTCGACGGCGGGCTGATCGGTGTCGGCGCCTGCCGCGCAGGCCGCGCGAGCGAGCTCCGCTGCCTCCCCGAGTCGGCCCTCCTCGAGCGCGACGTGCGCGGCCACGGCACCGATCCGGGCCCCCCGTGCGACGTCGTCGGCGGCGACCGACCGGGCGCCCGCCAGGTGCTCGCCCGCGGTCGCGGTGTCGCCGGCGGTCAGCGCGGCCCGGGCCAGGACGACGAGCAGGTCCGCCCGCCGACCCGGCTCGTCCCCGAGCCGGTCGGCAGCGGCCCGCCCGACGGCGAGCGCGTCCCCGGGTTTCCCCGCCGCCACGAGGATCCGGACGAGGACCTCGTCGCCCGCGAGTGCGGCCGCGCCGTCGGGTGGGGCGAGCCGGCGGGCGCGGCGCGCCGTCGCCTCGGACGTGGTGAGGGCGCCGCTGTCGAGGGCCCGGCGGGCGCTCTCGACGAGGCGGTCCGCCGCCTCCTCGGGGGCCCCGGCCGCCTCGGCGAGCTCGGCGGCCAGCTCGCACAGCGTGCCGGGCAGCCCGGGGTGGGCCCGCTCGATGGCGGGCCAGGCCCGGGTGGCGAGGTGGTGCCGGTCGGGCGGGAGGAGGTCGGCGAGCACGGCCTCTCGGGTCAGGGCGTGCCGGAAGGAGAACTCCTGGCCCTCGACGACGACGAGCTGCTCGGTGACGGCCGCGCGCAGCGCCTCCACGACGTCGCGCCCGTCGATCTCGGCGATCCCCGGCAGGAGCTGCCAGTCGAACCGGCGGCCGAGCACGGCGGCGGCGTCCACCACCCGGCGGGCCGTCGCGTCGAGCGCGGCGAGCCGGCGCCGGATCGACTCCCGCAGGCTCACGGGCACCGTCGGGACCAGGTCGCCGTCCCGGCGCCACCCGCCGTCGTGGGTGAGGGCCCCCGAGGAGACGAGCCCGGCGAGCAGCTCCTCGACGAGGAACGGGCTGCCCTCGCTGTGGGTGCGGACGAACGCGGTGAGGTCGGGCGGTGCGGCGGCGGTCCGCAGGCAGGCGGCCACCATGCGGTCGACGTCCGGCCCGGACAGCGGCGTCACGGGGATCCGGGCACGCGGGTCGCGGAGGGCCAGCCGACCGACGAGCTCGGCGGCCGGGCCCTCGGGGCGCGTCGTGGCCAGGCACAGCACCGGGCCGTCGCGGAGGGCGTCGGCGAGGTAGTCCAGGGCGTCGAGGGTCTCGGGGTCGGACCAGTGGAGGTCCTCGAGGACGAGGAGGCAGCCGTGGTCCCGGCCGAGCAGTCCCAGCACCCGGGCCACGCCCTCGGCGAGCAGGACCGGGGAGTCGTCTGCGCTGGTCATGGCCCCGGACCGCCAGGCCGGCACGATGCGGCCGAGGTGTCCGTGGAAGCCCGCGAGCTCCGGGCCGTCGACCGCGGGTCCGGCGCGGGAGGCGGCCAGCAGGGCCTCGGCGAGGGGGCGGTAGGCGACCGGCTGCACGCTGGGCACGGCGCGCCCGGACAGGACCGTCGATCCCGCCGCACGGGCCGCGGCGGTGGCCTCGGCGACCAGGCGGGACTTGCCCGCCCCGGCTTCGCCGACGAGGACGACCATCCCGCCCTTGCCGTCCCGGGCCGCCGTCGTCCGCTCCCGCAGCGCCGCGGCCTCGAGGTCGCGACCGATCAGCTCCTCGCACACCAACGGAGGCGGCCCGTCCGCGACCTGCAGCCCGCCGGTCATCCGACCCCCCGAGAAGCGTCGCGACCCGACGATAGTCGCCTCCCAGGGGCACGTACACGCTCGTCAGGAGCCGGTGCGCCAGCGGCCCAGCAGGTCCCGGGTGGCGGCGTCGGCGGGCACGAAGGTCTCGATCGAGAGCTCGTCGAGGGTGACGTCCCACGCGGCGCCGAAGTGGGTGATCGTCGAGTAGAGCCGCAGGTCGCCGTCGGGGTGGGCCAGGTGCAGCGGTAGCACCACGTGCTCGTCGCGCGACGAGGGCCCGGCGTCGGGGACGTAGGTGCGGACCTCGGCGAGCAGCGCCGCCAGCTTCGGGTCGCCCGTGAGGTCGGTGAGGCGCTCGAGGCGGTGCACGAGGTGGTTCGCCCACTGGGCGAGGTTGCGGATGTGGGGTGCCAGGGCTCCGGGGTGCAGGCTCAGCCGGTAGACGTTGACCGGCGGCGCGGACCAGGCCGGGTCGAGCATGCCCAGCAGTGGCCCGACGGCGCGGTTGCTCATCACCACGTCGCCGCCGCGGTCGATCACCAGCGCGGGGAACGGCTCGTGCCCGGCGAGCAGGTGGCCCAGCGCCTCCCGGACCGCCTCGAGGCCTGCCGAGTCGAGGGTGGACTCGCCGTAGATCGGCGCGTACCCGGCCGCGAGGAGCAGGGCGTTCCGCTCGCGCAGCGGCACCTCGAGGTGGTCGGCGAGGTCGAGGAGCAGCTCGCGGCTGGCGCGCGAGCGCCCGGTCTCGACGAAGCTGAGGTGCCGGGTGGACACCCCGACGTCGAGCGCGAGGTCCATCTGGCTGCGGCGCCGGCGGGTCCGCCAGCCCCGCAGCAGTTCGCCGGGCGACGCCACCGTGGAGGTCATGCCCCAGGACGGTAGGGCGGGCGGGCGCCCCCGATCCATGACCTCGGAGGTCATCGACGCGGCTACCTCTGGCGGGCCAGCGTGGTCCGCACTCGATCAGACCCGATCACCAGGAGGACATCATGACCGAGTTCGCCGACGTCGCGCAGCGCTACATCGCGGCGTGGAACGAGACCGACCCGCAGGCCCGGGCGGACCGGGTGAGCGCGCTGTGGGCGGCCGAGGGCAGCTACGTCGACCCGCTCGCCGACGTGCGGGGCCGCGAGCAGATCGCGTCGCTCATCGCCGGGGTGCAGGACCAGTTCCCGGGCTTCGTGTTCCGGCTACACGGCGACGTCGACGGTCACCACCGCCAGGCCCGCTTCTCCTGGGAGCTCGGCCCGTCGGAGGGCGACGCGCCGGTGGCCGGCTCCGACGTGGTGACGCTGGACGACGAGGGCCGGATCACGAGTGTGCTGGGGTTCCTCGACCGGGTCCCGGCCTGAGACGGGGTCCGCTGGTTGACCGAAGGGGCCCTTCGCTCGGTCTATCCGAGCGAAGGGCCCCTTCGGTCGATTCCGTCGGCGTGCGGGCGTTCCGTCGAGGGGCGCCCACGGCCGGTTCTACCGACCGAAGGTGCCCTTCGCTCAGAACCGCGGACCGCTCAGTTCTGCGCGGCGATCCCGTTGCTGCAGCCCTTGGCGTTGGTGCCGCTGTTGCCGCTGTGCTCGGCCTTCGAGAGCAGCGGGATGCCGAGGCCGAGGTCCTGCACGGGGACCTGGACGCCCACGGCGTTGACCGGGACGTCGTTGTTGCACAGGTCGCCGGTGGTGTTCGGCGCGAAGTCGCTCGAGTTGACCAGGCCCTCCTGGTAGGTGGGGCCGTCGGTGCCATGGTCGTTCGCGAGGGCCATGCCGGCGGTCGAGACCATGCCGGTCGAGATCATGGCCGCCGCGAGGACGGTCGTGCGGAGGGTCGCCATCGGTGGCGGGTCCTTCCTCGTGGGGGAGCCCAGCCGCGCGGGACGACGTCCTCCGCGGCCGTTGGATGACGTGCCGACAACCTGGAGATCCGCTCCGGGGTCACGGCTCCGGCGGCTCCTTCACCACAACGAGTGGCGCGGGATCCGGGGCCTGGGCGGGGCACGCGGCGAGCAGGCTCGACACCCACGACGCGGTGGGATCGGCGTCGACGAGGACGGCCTTCACCAGCAACGTCAGGGGCACGGCGAGCACCGCGCCCAGTGGCCCCAGCATCCACGCCCAGAACCCGAGGGAGAGGAACACGACAGTGAGCGATAGGCCGACGGCGTCCCCGATGTAGCGCGGCTGGACCAGCGAGCAGAGCACGAAGTTGACGACGACGTAGATCACGACGACGAGCACCAGGCGTGACCATCCACCCTCGAGCAGGGCGAGGACCGCGGGCGGGACGATCCCGATGAAGAAGCCGACGTAGGGGATGTAGGAACCGCCGCGTGCCCGCCGCGAACCGCTCCAGCGCGGCCGCGGTGTGCGGACGTGCGGCCGCGAGGACGTGCAGCTTGGCGCGGAACCCGCCGGACTCGATCGTCAGGAACAGCATCACCGACAGCAGGAACACGACGTTCCCGGCCAGGCCGGCCACCCCCGAGAGCACGGTCGCGAGCACCCCGATCACCCGACCGAGATCGAGGGAAGCGGCGAGCTCGGCCAGCGGGAGGGTGCCGATCCCGTACTCACGCAGCAGCGCGAACAGCGACCCGAGCAGCACGGCGGCCTCGCCGCGGTAGGTCGGCAGCACCGTGGCCAGCCGCGCCACGGAGGCGACGATTCCGCCCGCCAGGACCAGCACGACGGCGTAGACCAACACCACCAGGACGATCCCGGCCGCCCACCGCGGGAGCCCGCGCCGCTGGAGCCACCCGTGGACCGGCCGCACCGTGATCACCACGACGAGCGCCAGCATGACCGGCGCGATCAGCCACGCGGTCGCGCGCACGCCGGCTGCCACGGCCACCGCGGCGGCCACCCCGACGAGGAGCACGACCGCGCGCGGGAGGGGTACGCCCCGACCCGTCGAGCCCACGGTCTCGTCGCCGACCACCCGTGCCGCCTCCTCACGAGCCCACCGGAGCTGCCCCCGGGACGGTCCGCGCGCTCGGTACGTTATCGCCGGAGAATCCGGCCCAACCACGGGTCCCGCACGGTCCCGGGCGAGGAAGGCGCGTGATGAGCACCGAAGCCGCGCTGCTCGGCCTGGTCAGCGCGCTGCGTGCCACCCCGCTCGCGGTGATCTACGGGCTGCTGCTCGCGCCGCGGCCCGCGCGGCTGCTGCTGGCCTACGTCGTGGCCGGCCTCGTCGTGAGCCTGGCGGTGGGGATCGCGATCATCGCCGGGCTCCACGCGAGCTCCCTGGGCGGCGGTGACGGCACGGTGAGGCAGGTGATCGACCTGGGTCTCGGGCTCGCCGCGTTGGCCTACGCCGTCGCGTCCGTGCTCGGGTGGGCCCCGCCGTGGCTCGGGACGCGGGAGCCGCGTCGCCGGTCGTGGACCGCACGGCTGCGCAACCCGTCGACCCTGCTCGCGGCGACGGCGGGCGCCGTCACCAACCTGCCGGGCGTGTTCTACCTCGCCGGGCTGGTCGCCATCGTGCAGACCGGGCCGACCTGGACGAATGCGCTGTTCCAGGTCGTCGTCTACAACCTGCTCCGCTTCCTGGTGCCGGTCGGGGCGCTGCTCTGCGTCGTGGTGGACCCGCAGCGCACCCGGCGTCTCGTCGACGACGTCCGCGCCTGGGGGACCCGGCACAGCAGGCACCTGACGATCGCCCTCGCCGCCGTCGTCGGGCTCTACCTGGCGATCAAGGGGCTCTCCGGCCTCCTGGGTGCCGGAGGCACGTGAGCACTAAATCCGTCGTATAGGGCGGAATAGTGCTCACCTGCGCGCAGCGCACCTAGAACCCCGCCGAACCACGCCGGGTCAGCCCGGCCGGGTCGAGCACGACGATGCGGCCGCGCCGCAGTTCGAGCAGCCCGTCCGCGGCCACGGCCCGCAGGACGCGGTTCACCGTGGCCCGGCTCGCCCCGGCGTTGG